>NZ_CAXUBQ010000010.1:0-3425 GCF_964249465.1 Ruminococcus sp. Marseille-P328
TATGGATTTTTATCCGGAAAGGAGGAAAAACCAGATGATATTCGAACAACCAGTCAATATATACTCGCAGGATTATGTACTGAAGCGTTTCCAGTCTAATGAAACAGCTGTCCAAGTAGTCAGAGGAAAGCTCTCTGCACTGATCAGCGAGTCAGAATTGATTGAGCTGCAGAACAGCAAGGCAACCATGTACAGTAAACTTGCATCGGCCATACTGGATATAAACAGCCTTCAGCTGCAGTTTTCCGATATCAGCAGTAAATACGATACCGTAACTGGTAAGTACAGTTCACTTGACGCAAAAGTAGCAGATTACAAAGCAGGCCTGGATGGATTTTCAGTAAACCTGACCAACCTTAGCGCCAGGATAAATAGTGACTATTCCACGACTACTGCCATGAATGCAGCCATTAAGGCAAGTGTGGATGGTCTATCCAGTACAATATCCAAGACTTACGCAACAGGAGCTGACGTCCAGGCAAAACTGCAGGCAGCAGATACCACAGCAAAAGGTTACGCGGATGCAGCACAAAAAGAAGCGGTTAAGAGCGCCAATGCGAATACAGATGAGCTTCTGAAATCTTACGCAACCGTAACGGCAATGAATTCCGCTATTGATCAGAAAGCAGAGAGCATTACAGCTTCCGTATCCAGCACCTATGCAACCAAAGAAAGCCTGGATTCCACTGACAAGAAGGTGTTAAGCCTTGAGACATGGAAAAAATCAGCAGAATTAAAGATCACAGAGTCCGCAATTGTCAGCACTGTAACCAGTTCCACATCATGGAGCGGTAAAGCCGATAAAGCAAGCCTGATTTCCCAGATCAACCAGTCTGCAGAAAGTATTTCCATCAGTGCCAGTAAGATCAATTTAAACGGTGTGGTGACGGCTAATAGCTATTTTTGCATTTTAACTGATGGAAGCATAAAAAGTGTCAAAGGTACGCTGGGCGGATGGACGATATCATCCGATAAAATTCAGTCACGTTTTGCGGGAATAGACGCGATGACTATACACTCGGATGGATATTTAAAATTCGGAACATGTAAAATAAGTTCAACCGGAGGAGCACTTACAGTAAAAAACGGCTTACATATTTACACAGCTGTAAATACAGATAGCAGTGGTTTTGACGATGGCACGGAGAGATTCAAGATATTCGGATTAGGTCATGTATCGTCTGGAGGACATCTGGTATTTGACAGTGATGGGGCTACGGTTTCTTATTTATCCAGTTCATCCAGAAGATACAAGAACCATATCCGGGACATGACAGATAATGATATACAAAATCTGTATAAGCTTCCAACCGTGTTCTTTGTTTATAAGCCTGGCTATCTGGAAAAAGACAGCGCCGTTCCCATTCCCGGGCTTTACGCAGAGGATGTGGAACAGTACCTTCCATTAGCTGCCAGATACCAGAACGGACTGATTGAAGACTGGAATGAAAGAGCTGTGATCCCGTATCTGATCAAGGCAATCCAGCTGCAGCACGAAGAAATTGAAGCATTGAAAAGAAAGGTGGCGTGAAAATTATATGAACGAACCCAGAGCGAGACCGTGTAACCGGTCTTATTTTTATACCATAAAATAATATAATAAGAAGGAGAACACATAATTATGAAGGTGATTGATACGTATAATGCCATTGTTGGCGCAGTTGTTGCTGTATTAAGTTATATTTTTGGAGAACATTGGATCCTGTTTGCTCTTTTCCTGGCGTTCAATGTTGCGGACTGGATCACAGGTTGGATGAAAGCCAGACTGACACACAAAGAGAATTCCAAGGCAGGATGGAAGGGCGTTCTGAAGAAACTGGCTTACTGGATTATGATCGCAGTAGCCTTTGGAGCTTCGGCAGTGTTCGTGGAGTTAGGCAAGACGCTTGGAATTGATCTTGGAATCACTACATTGCTGGGGTTCTTTGTCCTGGCATCCCTGTTAGTAAATGAGATCAGGTCTATTTGTGAGAATCTGGTGGAGATGGGAGTGGACGTCCCGAAGATCCTGATCAAGGGGTTGGAAGTGGCAGACAAAGCAATTAATAAAGATGGGGAAGATATTGACGAGGGCGAGTGATCGCCCTCAATTTTTTGACGGAGGAAGATTATGGATATTATTAAAATGCTTACCAAAAAGAAATGTTACGTAGGTCAGAATAAACCTGCTTATGTGGTAATTCACGAGACAGACAACTGGGGAAAAGGTGCGGATGCAAATGCTCACGCAAGAGCCATGAGTAATGGAAACCTGGATGCCACTGTGCATTACTATGTGGATTCCAAAAGCATTTACCAGACCCTGGAACATTCAGACGGCGCCTGGGCGGTGGGAGATGGAAAAGGAAAGTATGGAATTACCAATCTAAACAGCATCAATATTGAAATCTGTGTGAACCCAGAGACGGATTATTATGTGGCCGTAGACAAGGCAGAACAGCTGGCTGCTTATCTTCTGAAACAGTATGGCTGGGGAACTGATCGCCTGAAACGCCACTATGACGCTTCTAGGAAGAACTGTCCAAGAAGAATTATAAAAGAAGGACTGTGGCCATCTTTTATAGAAAAGACAGCAGCATATATGGGAGTAACAGAAAAACGAAATTATCTTCAGAAAGGAGATTCTGGAGATGAGGTCAAACAGCTTCAGCAGAATCTTATAAAGCTGGGATATAACTGCGGATCCGCAGGAGCCGACGGAATCTTTGGAGACGGTACCGAAAAAGCAGTTAAGACATTCCAGAAGAATCAGAATCTGACAGAGGACGGACTGGCAGGAGAAAAGACACAGAACCAGATTAAAAATCTTTTACGGCAGAAAGCAGCTGCCAAGTATTACATCCAGGCAGGAGCCTATGGGACAAAAGAAAATGCAGATGTAATGTTGAAAGTGCTTAAGCAAAAAGGATTTTCAGCAAGTATCCGCAAAGTATCCGGTTCTGTCCCATACCGTGTCCAGGTTGGCACCTACAGAACAAAGAAGGCTGCCAACAAAGTGGTGAAGAAGCTGAAGGCAGCAGGATTCACAGTCCTGGTGAAGAAACTGTGATGTCGAAATCTGTCGTACTATCTCGCACGATAAAACTCGACAGATGAGGTAGAATCTGGTACAGTAAAACTGAACATGAGATTCCCCATAGACAAGAAAAGCCCTTACAATCCCGCGAGTTGCCCCTCAGGAAAGTAAAGGCTTTTCTTCTTATTAAATATTGCTTTATTTTTTACTAGAAAATGTGAGGGGCAAGAATCCTGCCCCTTAAGGGGCAAAAACTCTGCCCCTCGAGGGGCAAAAAAGGGGCAGAGTTTTGACACACTTTATTTACCTCCTGAATATTCGGAGCCAAAAAAAGCCCGCAAAACAGGCACTTTGCAGGCTTTTGACATTTCTTGATAAAATAAAAAATGCGGAAGATGGGACTTGAACC
>NZ_CAXUBQ010000010.1:3520-27415 GCF_964249465.1 Ruminococcus sp. Marseille-P328
GAACCCACACAAGCGCAATGCTTACAAGATCCTTAGTCTTGCTCGTCTGCCAGTTCCGACACTTCCGCATATCGCATTTCACAGAGATAAAAATCTCTACGCGATCAGATATTAAATTGTAACTACTTACGTAGTACATGCGGAAGATGGGACTTGAACCCACACAAGCGCAATGCTTACAAGATCCTTAGTCTTGCTCGTCTGCCAGTTCCGACACTTCCGCATATCGCATTCATAGAGGAGAAACCTCTGCGCGATAAAATATGAAATTGTGACTATTAAATAGTCATGCGGAAGATGGGACTTGAACCCACACGAGCGCAATGCTCACAAGATCCTTAGTCTTGCTCGTCTGCCAGTTCCGACACTTCCGCATATCGCGTTTCTCGGAGAAAGTTTTCTTTCTCGCTGCGACGGATATTAGTATAACAAAGGGGTATATGATTGTCAACACATTTTTTGAAAAAAATTAAAAATTTTCAAGTTTTTTTTGAAAAAAAGAGGAATTTGAAATTTTGTGTAGAATATAATTAATAGGAGGAAGATTATCGGCGTACCTGTCAGTCTTTGGAGGATAGAAGATATATGAATATCAGAGAAAGCATGGAAGAAAGAGAACTGGAACTGCTGAGTCCTTATGCCGCATACAGTGGACGTTCCAGAGGAAGAGACCGGGAGGAAGAAGAGTGTGACGTCCGGACGGTTTACCAGAGAGACCGGGACAGGATCCTGCATAGCAAAGCTTTTCGCAGGATGAAGGATAAGACTCAGGTTTTTCTGGCTCCGGAAGGAGATCATTACAGGAACCGGCTGACGCACACTCTGGAGGTATCCCAGATCGCACGTACTATAGCTAAGGCACTTCGCCTGAATGAGGATCTTGTGGAGGCGATTGCACTGGGACACGACCTTGGTCACACGCCTTTCGGACATTCAGGAGAGACCGCACTTAATACCGTTCATCCTGAGGGCTTTGCACACTACCGTCAGAGCGTCCGCGTGGTGGAAGTACTGGAGAAGAATGGAGACGGACTGAATCTTACCTGGGAGACAAGAGACGGAATCCTGAATCACCGTACCAGCGGTCATCCGTCCACTTTGGAGGGACAGGTAGTCCGCTTTTCTGATAAGATTGCCTATGTTCATCATGATATGGACGATGCCCAGAGAGCTGGGATCATTACAGAGAATGATATTTCTGCCAGTCTCAGGGAGTTTCTTGGACAGACCACAAGAGAAAGGTTGAATACCTTTGTACATGATGTGATTGAGCACAGCATTGACCAGCCTTCCATTCAGATGTCTGCTCCTGTAGAGCAGGCACTCATGGATCTTCGATCAGAGATGTTCCAGAAAGTATATCTGAATCCCATTGCGAAGCGTGAGGAATCCAAGGCAATCAAAATGCTGACAGAATTATACGCCTATTACATAGATCACCCGGAAGCAATGTCCAGGGAGTACGTTGCTCTTATTGAGAAAAAGGGAGTTCCCAAAGACCGGGCGGTATGTGACTGGCTGTCAGGAATGACGGATCAGTATTCCATGAAGAAATTCAAGGAGATTTTCATACCAAGAGCCTGGGAGGTTTATTAGAACGTGGACAAAACTCTTGCAATGAGATATAATATTTATTTACGCGAAAGATGTCGCATTTTCTTGGATATGCGGCATATCAAATCAAAGGAGGATAAGCATGCGCTATTCCGACGATATCATTGAAGAAGTGCGAATGAAAAATGATATTGTAGACGTGATATCCCAGTATGTAAGACTGACCAGAAGAGGAAGCTCCTATTTTGGTCTGTGTCCTTTTCATAATGAGAAGACCCCTTCCTTTTCCGTAACGCCGTCCAAGCAGATGTATTACTGCTTCGGCTGCGGAGCTGGAGGAAATGTATACAATTTTGTAATGCAATATGAGAATTATTCATTTGGAGAAGCACTTTCCCATCTGGCAGAGCGTGCCGGTGTGGAACTTCCCAAGATCGAATATTCCAAGGAGGCAAGGGCGAAAGCGGAGAAGCGCGCAGCCTTGCTTGAGATCAATAAGAAAGCGGCTCAGTATTTTTATTACCAGCTGCGCCGTGAAGGTGGAAAAAATGCCCACGATTATCTTACAGGCAGAGGTCTCAGCGAAGAGACGATCAGGAAATTTGGTCTGGGGTATTCAGACAAGTACAGTGATGACCTGTATAAATATCTGAAATCCCAGAATTACAGTGATGAACTTCTTCGGGAATCCGGCCTTTTCAATGTGGATGAACGCCAGGGCATGTATGACAAATTCTGGAATCGTGTTATTTTTCCAATCATGGATGTCAATAACAGGGTGATTGGATTTGGCGGGCGAGTGATGGGAGACGGCAAGCCCAAGTACCTGAATTCGCCGGAAACCCGTATTTTTGACAAGAGCCGTAATCTGTACGGATTGAATATAGCCAGAACCACCAGGAAAAATTACCTGATCCTGTGCGAGGGCTACATGGATGTAATCTCCATGCACCAGGCAGGATTTACCAATGCAGTGGCTTCTCTGGGAACGGCGCTTACATCCGGACATGCCAGTCTGGTGAAACGGTATACACAGGAAGTGCTTCTTCTTTACGATAGTGATGAAGCTGGTGTAAAAGCCGCCTTGCGAGCCATTCCCATTCTACGGGAAGCCGGCGTGAATTCCAGAGTGGTGAATTTACGGCCTCACAAGGATCCTGATGAATTTATCAAAGCAGAAGGTGCAGAGGCTTTTGAGAAAAGGCTGGAGGCAGCTACGGACAGCTTTATGTTCCGGGTAAGTATTGCTTCCGGTGATTTTCCTATGGATGAGCCACAGGGACAGAACCGGTTTTTTGAGCGGTGTGCCCAGTATCTTCTGGAACTTTCTGATGAACTGGAGCGGAATCTGTATATTGAAGCAATTGTAAAAGAATACCGCAGATATGGAATCAGTGTGGAAGACCTTCGGAAGCGTGTAAACACCCTTGCTCTGAAGGGTACGCCTGCAGAGAAGCGTATCCAGCCAAAATCCGGCGGCTCTCCAATGAGAAAAAAGGAGAGCGCGGCAGATAAATCCCAGAAGCTGATGCTTACCTGGCTGGTTACCTATCCGGCAATTTTTGATACTGTGGAGAAATATCTTTCTCCTTCAGATTTTGTAGTTCCTCTTTATAAAGAGGTGGCAGAAATGCTCTGGAAGCAGCACGAAGAGGGAGATGTGAATCCGGCCAGACTTCTGAATGCTTTTACAGACAGTGAAGAGCAGAAAGAGGTGGCCTCTCTCTTTAATGCCACGATCCACCTTGAGACAAAGGAGGAACAGCAGAGAGCATTTTCCGATGCTTTGATCCGCATTAAACAGGAGAGTCTGGCGGAGAAAAATAAAAACTGGGATCCTGCAGATATGGGGGCTTTACAGGAGCTTGTAAAGGCCAAGAAGGATCTGGAGGAGCTTGGAAGAAAAAGGCAGCAATTGCATATTTCTTTTGAATAAGGATAAAATATTAACACTATATGGAGGTTAGAGTACCTATGGAAATGAATATGGGCAAATTCAGTGAGAAACTGGTGGGACTTCTGGAGCTTGCAAAAAAGAAGAAAAACGTACTGGAATATCAGGAAATCAGTGATTATTTCAAAGACCAGCCACTGGATGCGGAACAGATGGACAAGATCTTCGATTTCCTTGAGGCAAGTGGGGTAGATGTGCTGCGTATCACAGAGAACAGTGCAGATGACCTTATGCTGGACGATGACATGGATATTGATGGTCTGGACGATGAGGAAGAAGTAGAGCTGGACAAGATCGATCTTTCTGTTCCGGAAGGTGTGAGCATTGAGGATCCGGTTCGTATGTATCTGAAAGAAATTGGTAAAGTTCCGCTTCTTTCAGCAGAAGAAGAAATCGAGCTTGCAAAGAAAATGGAACAGGGCGACGAAAATGCCAAGAAGCGTCTGGCAGAAGCCAACCTTCGTCTTGTTGTCAGCATTGCAAAGCGTTATGTAGGACGTGGAATGCTTTTTCTGGATCTGATTCAGGAAGGTAACCTTGGTCTTATCAAGGCTGTCGAAAAATTTGATTACCGAAAGGGTTACAAGTTCAGTACCTATGCTACCTGGTGGATCCGTCAGGCTATCACAAGAGCTATTGCAGACCAGGCGCGTACCATTCGTATTCCGGTTCATATGGTTGAGACGATCAACAAGCTGATCCGCGTTTCCAGACAGTTACTCCAGGAGCTTGGACGTGAACCTACTCCGGAGGAAATCGCGGAAGAGATGGACATGCCGGTTGACCGCGTGCGTGAGATCCTGAAGATTTCCCAAGAGCCGGTTTCTCTGGAGACCCCTATTGGTGAAGAGGAGGACAGCCATCTTGGAGATTTCATCCAGGATGACAATGTTCCGGTTCCGGCTGATGCTGCAGCATTTACTCTTTTGAAGGAGCAGCTGGTAGAGGTCCTTGGAACTCTGACTGAGAGAGAACAGAAGGTTCTCCGTCTTCGTTTCGGGCTTGATGATGGACGTGCAAGAACACTTGAGGAAGTTGGCAAGGAGTTTAATGTTACCAGAGAGCGTATCCGTCAGATTGAGGCAAAGGCTCTTCGTAAGCTCCGTCACCCAAGCCGCAGCCGCAAGCTGAAGGATTACCTGGATTAAGGAGAGGACTATGCAGTTATCCTTACGACTGTCTGCAATCGCAGACTTGGTGACAGAAGGAAACCGGCTGGTAGATGTGGGATGCGATCATGGATATCTGCCGGTATACCTGATACAGCAGAAAAAAATTCCATCCGCCATTGCAATGGATGTGCGAAAAGGACCCCTTTCCAGGGCGCAGGAACATATCCGGCAGTATGGACTGGAGGAATACATACAGACCCGGCTCTCAGACGGACTTGAAGGCTTGAAAGCCGGAGAGGGTGACACCCTTGTGATCGCAGGTATGGGCGGTCCCCTTATGGAAAGGATTCTCACAGATGGCAGGTCTGTGAGAAATTCTTTCTCTGAGCTGATTTTACAGCCACAGTCCGACATTCCCCATTTTCGCAGATTTATCCAGTCTGAAGGCTGGGAGATCACAGAAGAGAAAATGGTGGAAGAGGATGGGAAATTTTATCCCATGATGCGGGTGGTGCCTGGGGAAAATGTTCACAGCAGTTTGAAACTTAACGTGGATTCTTTCCCAAAAAATACGTCTGTGAAAGCTGCTTCTTCTGAGAACCTACATGCTGATGAATGGGCAGAAATGCCGGAAAATCCAGCTGCTTACACCTTGGAGGAAGCCTTTGGCAAATATCTTCTTCAGGAAAAGAACCAGGTGCTTTACCATTATCTTCAGCGGGAATCCCGGATCCGCTCCCAGATTCTGAACCAATTGGAAACGGCACCGAAGGCAGAGGCAGTTACTGCCCGCATTTTGGAAGTAAAGGAGGAGGCGCAGCTGATCGCTGCTGCGCTGGCAGAATATGAAGGTTAAAGAACTGACAGAATGGCTGGGAGGAAATTTTCCGGCAGCAGTTGCAGAGGACTGGGATAATGTGGGACTTCTTACAGGAGATGACGAGAGTGAGGTAAAACATGTCTTTCTTGCCCTTGATCTTACCGAAACAGTGTTAGACGAGGCTATCCGGGCTGGCGCTGACATGATCGTTACCCATCATCCTATGATCTTTTCCGGTATTAAGAAGATCAATAATCACAGCTTTACAGGACGGAAGATTATCAGTCTGGTGCGCCATGGAATATCTTATTATGCAATGCACACCAACTATGATATTCTGGGAATGGCAGATTTAAGTGCCGGATATCTGGAACTGTCAGATACGAAGGTACTTTGTGCTACCGGGGAAAAAGACGGGGAGCCCATTGGCTTTGGACGTGTGGGAAATCTGCCTTGTGAGATGACTTTAAAGGAGTACGCCCTTCTTGTAAAAAAGAATCTGAAGCTTTCAGATGTGAAAGTGTACGGAAATCTGGAACAGACTGTGAAAACGGCTGCCGTATGTACCGGTTCTGGTAAAAGCATGATCCAGGATGTGCTTGCAGCCGGGGCTGATGTATATGTGACAGGTGATATTGACCATCATACCGGAATTGATACCGTAGCCCAGGGGCTTGCAATCATTGACGCAGGTCATTACGGTACGGAATATATTTTTATGGAAGATATGAAGGAAAGACTGGCAAAAGCGTTTCCGGAGCTTACAGTCAGCTGCGCAAAGGTGAGAAGCCCGTATACGATATTATAAGGGTGAGACTTGTTGTGGATGGGCGAGATGACGTCTGTCTGGAGATAAAATGAGTTGTCAGAATAATATTGTCTGGTTTTGGAAAATGTGATTTATGTTTAGCCTAATTGATCTTTCAGATCAGAAAAGGAGATTTTATGGATCATGCAGTGAAACTTACAATCAATGGGGAAACCAGAGAGTTTCCCATGGGAATTACCTATAAAGAAGTTGTAAAAGAGTACGAAAAGACCAGCCCGGCCCCTGTTATTCTTGTAATTGCAGGAGGCAAGATCTGTGAGCTTCATAAAAAAGCAGAACGGGACGGCGAAGTCCGGCTGGTCACCACAAAAGACAGCATTGGAAATAAAACCTATAAGCGAACTGCATGTCTGGTGCTTTTAAAGGCAATTTACGATCTTGCAGGCAAAGAAAAAGTAGATAAAGTGGTGCTTCATTATTCTGTAGGAAGCGGTTTTTACTTTACTATGGCGGGAGAACAGAAGCTGGATCAGGTATTTCTTGACCAGGTAAAGAAGCGGATGACAGAACTGGTGGAGCAGAAAATCCCGGTGAAGAAACGAAGTGTAGGAACGGATGAAGCAATTGCACTTTTTCATCATCACAGAATGTATGATAAAGAGAAGCTGTTCCGCTATCGCAGGGTTTCCAGGGTGAATATTTACAGCATAGAGAATTTTGAGGACTATTTTTACGGGGCAATGGCTTACGATACCGGTTATGTGCCATATTTTGACCTGAAGCTGTATGATGAAGGCTTTGTGCTGATTCTGCCGGATGCTAAGGCTCCGGATGTGCTTCCGGAATTCCAGCCCCAGGAGAAAATCTTCCAGGTGCAGAAGGATTCTGAAGAGTGGGGCAGAAAGCTGGAAATTTCCACAGTAGGTGAGCTGAATGACCAGATCGTTTCCCAGGGGATACAGAAGATCCTTCTTATGCAGGAGGCAATCCAGGAGTCTGGAATTGCCAGAATTGCAGAGCAGATCGTGAAGGCTGGAAACAAGAAGTTCGTCATGATCGCGGGTCCGTCCTCCTCCGGCAAGACTACCTTTTCCCACAGGCTGTCCATTCAGCTGGCGGCGCACGGAATGAAGCCACATCCCATTGCTGTTGACAATTATTTTGTAAACAGAGAGCATACCCCGCTGGATGAATTCGGGGAAAAGGATTACGAGTGTCTGGAAGCCATTGATGTGGAGCAGTTCAACAAAGATATGCTGGCACTTCTTAATGGAGAGAGAATAGAACTTCCGGTGTTCAACTTCAAGACCGGGCAGAGAGAATATAAAGGCGATTTTCTCCAGCTGGGGAAGGAAGACATCCTTGTTATTGAGGGGATCCACGGTCTGAATGACAAATTAAGCTATGCGCTTCCGAAGGAGAGCAAGTTCAAAATCTATATCAGTGCCCTCACCCAGCTGAATATTGATGAACACAACCGGATTCCTACCACAGACGGCAGACTGATCCGCAGAATCGTCCGGGATGCAAGAACCAGAGGAACCTCTGCCAAGGATACCATTGCAAGGTGGCCATCTGTAAGAAGAGGGGAAGAGAAGAATATTTTTCCATACCAGGAAGAAGCGGATGTTATGTTTAACTCGGCACTGATCTATGAACTGGCATGTCTGAAGGTATACGCAGAGCCTCTTCTCTTCGGAATTTCCAAAGAGGAGCCGGAATATCTGGAGGCAAACAGGCTGCTGAAATTTTTTGATTATTTTGTAGCGGTGCCAAGCGAGGAAGTGCCTAATAATTCCCTGTTAAGAGAATTTATAGGGGGAAGCTGTTTTAACACCTGATGATGCAGATGTGCTTGTAAGAAATTGAGGAGTATTTTATGAAAAAAAGTCGCGAAGGCTTTACATTGGCTGAGCTTTTGATCGTGGTTGCAATTATTGCGGTGCTGGTGGCTGTTGCAATACCTGTTTTCGGAAGTCAGTTGGAAAAAAGCAGGGAAGCAGCAGACCTTGCAAATGTACGCGCTGCTTATGCGAAGGTGCTGACTGAGGCAAACATGGGAATCTATGATAAAGAGGTTACTGTCGATCTGAAACAGAAACAGGATGACTGGCAGTCAGCGGATGTAATTACAATTGGGGGGATCAGCCATTCGGTAAAAGAAGGCGATACGGATAACTGGATTGGAAAACCAGGAGCAGGTGGAACCTGTAAGGTTTCGTTTGACCAGAAAACGGGAACCAAATTTGTGTGGAGCGGGGATGGAACTTCTGCATCAAATAGCTATGACATGAGTGAGAATTTCTTTAAAACTCTGGAAAGCAGTGGCTGTCTGAATTTGGATTTGATAAAGAATAATACGAATTTTGAAATTGATTCGAAAGCGAGTTCTTCAACTTTTGTCCCGGAAATTGAAAAAGTATTGGGCGAACAAAGCCTGCTGAAGAATGGCACATGGGCGTTTCTGGGAAATGGAAAATCAAACAAAGCATCTGAAAGATATTTGTTCTGGACTTCATTTGATACCAATGAGGTGGGAGCTGGTAAGAAGATACCAATATTGATTCAAACAGGAGACGGGAAATATTACGTCTCGGAATCTCAAACGGCCAAGAGACAAAAAGGAAATGTAACATATGTGACAATCTCCGATCACATTAAGGATCAAACGGAGTATAAAAAAGTTATTAATGCCGGGGGTGGTCAAGTGTATAAATCTCTGTCAGAAGCCTATGCTGCATATGAGAAGGTACTTGAAAAGTATAAAGATTTACTCTAGTAATTATTTACCGGGTTACTGCTTACTCCGTTTACAGTAACCTTTACAGGTTATACGGCAGGAAGAAATGAGAAATAGTGCTTTACATCTTAAAGCAATAATGTTAAAATAGCACTTGCGCAAGCAGGCCAGGTGATCGCGGCTGGACAGACGAAAGGGTTCAGACGAGGAAAGTCCGGGCTTCACAGGGCAGGATGCCGGATAACGTCCGGTGGAGGCGACTCCCAGACCAGTGCAACAGAAATAAACCGCCATGGCTTGCCATGGTAAGGGTGGAAAGGCAGTGTAAGAGACTACCGCCGTCCTGGTAACAGGCCGGGCACATGTAAACTCCATTCGAAGCAAGACCGAGCAGAAAGCGATACGGCGGCCCGTCGTGCTTTCAGGTAGGTCGCTTGAGCCTTTCGGCAACGGAAGGCCTAGACAGATGATCACTCAACGACATAACCCGGCTTATCGGTCTGCTTGCGTATTTAAGAATCAAATTGTATGATACATATAATATGATATTTAACCTGAGAAGGTTCAGTTCTGCTGGATTTTCCCAGGTTTTTTTGCTTTATTGGAAATTACTCCGTAATGTTCCGATAAAGCAAAAACGCTTCGCGAGGATGCGACCAGATGGACAGGAAATTTCACCGGAATTTTTTGTTACAAAAAAGTGGAAGCTGTATTCAGCTTCCACAATAAAATATCAATATTGTTATAAAAAACAATGATTTACAGAGATGAATTATTTATTTCTGTGACCGGAATATTTCTCCTCACAATATTTACATCTGTAAACCTCATTCTCCTCATCTGCCAGAACAAACACCTGATCCAGTCCCTGCTCGATGGAAGTGATACAGCGGGGATTCTTACATCTGATCACGTTTACAACCTGCTTCGGAAGACGAAGGTCTTTTTTCTCAACGATCTTCTCATCCTTAATAATATTTACGGTGATATTGTGATCAATGAAACCAAGGATATCCAGATCCAGATCTTCAATCGGGCACTCAACCTTGATGATGTCCTTTTTGCCCATCTTATTGCTCTTTGCGTTCTTGATGATCGCAACAGTACAGTCAAGCTTATCCAGCTTCAGGTCATGATAAATAGTCATAGCCTTGCCGGCTTTGATATGGTCTAATACGAAACCTTCACGAAGTGCTCCAACATTTAACATGGCAGTTCCACCTCCAATAATGTAAGAATCAGGGCCATACGAACATATACACCGTACTGGGCCTGTTTAAAGTATGCAGCTCTCGGATCGCTGTCCACTTCAACAGAAATTTCGTTAACACGAGGAAGCGGATGAAGAATGTACATGTCATCCTTTGCAAGGGAAAGCTTCTGCTTGTCCAGTATGTAGAAATCCTTCATACGAACATAATCTTCCTCATTGAAGAAACGCTCCTTCTGAACACGTGTCATGTAAAGAATGTCAAGCTCCGGAATAGCATCCTCCAGACGTTCTACTTCTAGGAACTCGATGTTGTTCTTTTTCAGTACGTCTTCACGGATATAGCTGGGAATACGAAGCTCTTCCGGAGAGATCAGTACGAATTTAACATTGTTGTAACGAACCAGCGCCTCGATCAGAGAGTGAACGGTACGTCCGAATTTCAGATCTCCGCACAGACCGATGGTAATGTTGTCAAGACGTCCCTTTAAGGAACGGATGGTAAGTAAGTCTGTAAGAGTCTGGGTTGGATGCTGATGACCACCGTCACCGGCATTGATAACAGGAATATTAGAAACCATAGAAGCTACCAGCGGAGCACCTTCTTTGGGATGACGCATAGCACAGATATCTGCATAGCAGGAAACAACACGAATGGTATCGGCAACAGTTTCCCCTTTCGCTGCGGAACTGGAATCTGCAGATGAGAAACCAAGAACCTTACCGCCAAGGTTCATCATAGCAGCTTCAAAACTGAGACGGGTACGGGTACTTGGCTCATAGAAAAGTGTGGCAAGCCGTTTGTCGTCACAGGTATGTGCGTATTTTTTGGGGTTTTTCTCAATATCGCTGGCAAGATCCAGAAGCTTCTCAAGCTCCGGAACACTAAGGTCCAGCGGACTCATTAAGTGTCTCATGATATACCTCCGTTATGAGTGTGTGGTTTTGGGGTAGAGTGTTACGGTTCACGAAAACTCTTTCAAAAAGGTTCTTCTGTGAGTGGTAACGCAAAATCTCTTCGACCTATCATATACTACTTGGAATGATTTTTCAAGAAGATTTTGTAAGTATTTTTTCGAAAAACAATCCTGTGAGAAACCAGACCGGGAGATAGTCCAGACGGATGATTCCTTTGTACTGATGGGGCACTCCGGAATAGTCCCAGGGGCACATGTGAAAAGCCTGCAGGATAGAACCGCTGGTAAATTCTGCCAGGTAAAATCCGGCAGTATAAAGAGAGCCGCGCAGAAGCGCCGGAAGGGTTTTCAGCTTTTTGTATACAGGCAGAATCAGGGATGCACAGCCATAAATGGGAAACATAAGAAGAGAGGTAGTCCCTTTCATGGACGCATCTCCCCGGAGCAGGGAATGGAGCCCGGTCCAGAGAATCTCCAGACACAAGCCGGTAAAACCACAGAAGAGAAAAGGGTATTTTTTCATATGCTTGGTCTCCTTGGGTAAAATGATAAAAATAACATTCCCATTCTTGCTAAATTTATGCTGCAAGGTTATAATGGAGAGAAAAAGATATTTGATAAACGAGGAGCTTTTATTATGAACTATCAGGAATGCCGTGCATATATCGATGATTCGGCGAAATACGGTTCCGTGCTGGGACTTGATAATATGCGTGAAATGCTGGACAGGCTTGGAAATCCTCAGGATGCAGTTCCTTATGTCCACGTAGCCGGAACCAATGGAAAGGGTTCCGTGATTGCTTATTTATACACCACCCTTACCCGGGCAGGCTATAAAGTGGGCAGATACATATCCCCAACTCTTTATTCTTACAGAGAACGTCTTGAGATTGCCGGTGAGAAGATCTCACAGGAAGCTTTTGCAAAGTATGTGACAGAAATTTCCAGGTCAATTGACCAGATGACAGCGGTTGGCATGAATCATCCTACCCCTTTTGAGATTGAGACTGCAGCAGCGTTTTTGTATTTTAAGGAAGAAAATTGTGATCTGGTCCTTCTGGAGACCGGAATGGGCGGCAATCTGGATGCCACCAATATTGTGAAGAATACCAAACTGGCTGTGCTGGTTTCCATCAGCATGGATCATATGTCATTTCTTGGAAATACCCTTGGAGAAATCGCAGAGAAGAAGGCTGGAATTATCAAACCTGGCTGCCGGGTTGTGACCACAAAGCAGAAGCCGGAAGCGGCACAGGTGATTGCAGATACCTGCAACAAGCTTCATGTACCCTGTGTGGTATCTGACCCTGATGAGGCTGTTTTGGAAAAAGAGAGCGTATTCGGTCAGACCTTTTCTTATAAAGGAGAGGAATTTGCAATTTCCCTTGCCGGTGTTTACCAGAAAGAAAATGCAGTGCTGGCATTAAACGCCCTTGAAGAACTGGACAGACTTGGCTGGACTACTACCATGGAACAGCGGAAGGACGGTCTTCTCCACACAAGCTGGAAGGGAAGATTTACGGTTATCAATAAAAAGCCTCTTTTTATTGTAGACGGCGCCCACAATGCCGGAGCAGCCGACAAGATGGCAGAATCTATCCGACACTATTTTAATGGAAAAAAATTGATTTACATTATGGGTGTTTTTGCAGACAAGGAATATAAGATTGTCCTTGAAAAAACAGCCCATTTTGCGGAAAAAATCTATACCATAGAGACACCGGATAATCCCCGTGCACTGCCGGCAGAGGAACTGGCGAAGGCGGCAAGGGTATATAATTCCAGTGCCGAAAGTACAAAGAGCATAAAAGATGCTGTAGAAAAGGCGTTTTCCTGTGCAGGAGATGACGAGAACAGTGTGATTCTGGCATTTGGTTCACTTTCCTTTATTGGAGCGCTTACAGATGCGGTGGAAGAATATGTCGGATAAGTGTCAGGTACTGAAATGGCAGCGTGTTACTGGTCACGGAGCGAACAGTAATGGCAGTACATTGTGGAAATTGAAGTGTGCAGCAGCTGAATTTGCATGATTAAATACAAAAACTGGAGAGAAAACAATATGACAGATTTGCAGGAATGCAGACGAAAAATAGATGAAATTGACAATCAGATGGTGGAACTTTTTGAGAAGCGGATGAAGGTCTGCGAAGAGGTTGCAGAGTATAAGATCCATACCGGAAAGAAAGTGCTGGATCCGGAGAGAGAGCATGCCAAACTGGAAGAAATCAGGAAAAAAGCGCACGGTGAGTTCAACGAACTTGGAGCCCAGGAGCTTTTTCAGCAGATCATGGCCATCAGCAGAAAGCGTCAGTATCAGCTTCTCACCGAATATGGTCCGAAAGAAAAGGAAGACTTCCAAATGGTGGAGCAGCTTCCCAGAAATAATGTGACTGTTGTTTTCCAGGGGGTAGAGGGCGCCTACAGCTATGGAGCCATGCGCGCCTACTTTCAGGAAGACATTAAGAGCTATCATGTGAAGCTGTTCCGGGATGCCATGGAAGAAGTTGCAACAGGAAGAGCAGATTACGCAGTCCTTCCTATTGAAAATTCCACAGCTGGGATTGTGACAGATATTTATGACCTTTTGACAGAATATAATCTGTTTATCGTGGGAGAGCAGATCCTGAAGGTTGAGCATGTGCTGCTTGGCCTGCAGGAGGCTGAGCTTTCCGATATTGCCGGGGTATATTCCCATCCTCAGGGGCTCGCCCAGTGTAAGGAATATCTGGAAGAGCATAGAGATTGGAAAACCACAGCAGTAACCAACACCGCCGCAGCGGCCAAAAAGATCAGCGCAGATCAGGATAAGACTCACGCAGCGATTGCCAGCAGGGCTGCCGGAGAGATTTACAATCTGAAGGTTCTGGCAGAGAATATCTGCAAAAATGACAGCAATGTGACCAGATTTATTATTCTGGCAAAGAAACCGGTTTATGAGAATAACAGCTCCAGGATCAGTGTATGCTTCGAGGCACGTCATGCAAGCGGAACTCTTTACAATGTACTTTCCCATATGATCTATAATGGTCTGAATATGACCAAGATCGAGTCCCGGCCTATTCCGGGAAAAACCTGGGAATACCGTTTCTTCGTGGACTTCGAGGGAAATCTGCGGGACAGCGCGGTAAAGAATGCATTGCGGGGCATGGAAGCAGAGACCAGCTATTTGAAAATTCTGGGCAATTATTAAGATTATAGCTGCGAAGGCAGAGAGTGGCAGCAATTTCATTTATTGTTAAAATTAACCAAAGAATTTAAGAAGATTTTATCTGTTTTTAATATAAGAAAAGTAGAATGAAAAACATTGCAAATGCGAGAGCCTGTATATCCGAAAGTATGCTGCCATGAATTGTGCGGGCAGCAAAAAGGAGAAGAGACACGCAAATGCGCCATGGAATTGAGAGGAAACAAAAATGGCAAGAACAGAAGAATGTATCCTTTACCGCAATTTCGACAACGGTGAGGTACTGGACATAATGACATCACTGATGAACAGCTATGAGGCTGGTGAAGAAGGCTTTGAGAATCGTAAAGAGGAATTTTTCCATATGGCAGGAAGCCTGGTGGAAATGGCAGGAATGTATGGGTTTTCCGGGAATCTGTGGCACACTTATCTGACACAGCTTCTGGTCAATCACGAGAATGCATTCAGTACCGCTTCCGAGATCAGAGGGGCAGTGGAGGGAAGCATTAACCATCTGGCTCTTCATGATTTTGGAATTTTCAAAGAACTTTATGACTTTGATCTTGCTGTTTTTGACAGTGCGTTTGGAACAGACTGTGCTGATTTTCTCTGTAATTATGTGAATACAGGATGCAACAGCAAGGTATACAATCAGCGTATCTGCGACAGAATCTGTGATATGAGCAAAACACTGGCAGAGGCTTCTACAGTGGAAGAGTTTATGGCAGATATGGTGCAGTTCTACAAAGATTTCGGTGTAGGTAAGCTGGGATTGAACAAGGCATTTCGTATTGAGCATGGCAAGGATGGCAAGCCGGTGATCGCACCGATTACCAGAATCGCCCATGTGAATCTGGATGATCTGGTTGGATATGAAATCCCCAAGCAGAAACTGATCGAGAACACGGAGGCTTTTGTAAGAGGAAGAAAGGCCAACAACTGCCTGCTTTTTGGTGATGCAGGAACTGGTAAATCTTCCAGCATCAAAGGTATCCTGAACCGTTATTATGACGAAGGACTTCGCATTATCGAGGTGTACAAGCACCAGTTCCAGGATCTGAATGATGTGATCGCACAGATCAAAAATCGTAATTACAAATTTATTCTTTATATGGATGATCTTTCCTTTGAGGAATTTGAAATCGAATATAAATATCTGAAAGCTGTGATCGAGGGCGGCCTTGAGAAAAAGCCGGACAATATTCTGATCTATGCAACCAGCAACAGACGTCATCTTGTTCGGGAAAAATCCGGGGATAAGCTGGAGGTGGCAGACGATGAAGATCTGCACTCCTCCGATACTGTGCAGGAGAAGCTTTCTCTGGTTTACCGTTTTGGCGTACGTATTTATTTTGGTGCACCGAACAAGAAGGAATTCCAGAATATTGTTACTACACTTGCAGAGCGCTATGGTGTTACAATGCCTGCAGAAGAGCTTCTGATGAAGGCAAACGCCTGGGAGCTTTCTCACGGCGGTCTCACTGGAAGAACGGCGCAGCAGTTTATTGATCATGTTCTGGGAACAAGTGAGGAACAGTAAAAGATTACCAGAGATTATCTGAAATTTATGTCTGGAATGAAATAATCCTTGGCAGGAGGGAAAAACGTATGGCAGTGACCACATTTGCGGCAATTGATATCAGTTCTTATGAGATCACCATGAAAATTTTTGAATTTTCCAAAAAGGGTGGTTTCCGGACTGTGGACGATATCCGGTATCGTCTGAATCTTGGAGTAGGGGTATATTCCGGCGGAACCATGGAAGTGGATAAGGTAGATACTATTTGTGAAGTACTTAACGACTTTAAGAGGATCATGGCAGAGTACGGTGTGAAAGACTACCGCGCCTGTACCACAAGTGTTTTCCGTGAGATGAAGAATCCGCTGATTATCATTGAACAGATTTTCAGAAGAACCGGAATTCATGTGGAGGTTTTAAGCAATGCCGAGCAGCATTTTCTGGGCTATAAATCTATTGCGGCCATTGAGAATGGCTTTAAGAAAATGATCCAGAAAGGAACCGCTATTCTGGATGTGGGCGGTGGAAACCTGCAGATTTCCCTGTTTGACAAAGATGCGCTTGTAACCACCCAGAGCCTGAAAATGGGAAGCGTGCGTATCCGCCAACGTCTGAAGGAGCTGGAGAAAACCAATACGAATTATGCACAGCTGGTGGAGGAGTTTATCCGTAATGACCTGACCGGGTTTAAGCGTCTTTATCTGAAAGACTGCGAGATAAAGAATTTGATCCTTATGGGGGATTTTCTTACTGAGACTATTTTCCGTGAGGAGAGACAGGATAACATTATTACACGGGCTGAATTCGAGAAGCGGTATGAGAATACGGTTTATAAGACCGAGACTTCACTGTCAGAGGAAATGGATATTGATCCGGAGTATGCCGCTTTGATCGTGCCAACTATGGTTATCTGTAAAGATTTTATGGATCTCTTCAATGCAGAAGCGCTTTGGATGCCAGGTGTATCTCTTCTTGATGGTATTGCCTATGATTTCGGGGAAAAGAAGAATTTTATTAAGAGTGCGCACAATTTTGAAAATGATATTCTGGTGGCAGCCAGAAACATTGCCAAACGTTATTCTACTGGAAAGGATCATATTAAGGGTACTACCGACCTTGCCCTGGCGATTTTTGACAGCATGAAGAAAGTGCACGGAATGGGAGACAGAGAGCGTCTGCTTCTTCAGATCGCAGTGCAGCTTCATGACTGTGGCAAATATATCAGTATGGGAGATGTGGCAGAGTGCTCCTATCAGATCATTATGGCTACGGAGATCATCGGACTTTCCACAGAAGAACGTCAGATCATTGCAAATGCGGTGCGCTACAATACTACAGAATTTGTTTATTACAGCGAGATCGCAGGAGAAGTCGGAATGGATCGTTCCGTATATCTTTTGATCGCCAAGCTGACTGCAATCCTTCGTATTGCAAATGCCATGGATCGCAGCCATTATCAGAAGGTAAAGAATATGAAGGCTATGCTGAAGGACAGAACTCTGCTTCTTACAGTTGATTCTGAGCAGGATATCTCCCTAGAGCTTGGACTTCTTATGGATAAAGTCGAATTTTTTGAAGAGGTATTTGGTATCCGTCTGGTATTCAGGCGTAAGAGAAAAGTGTGAGGAGGGGCACAATGGATCTGAAAAATTTTGAAAAAGCGGAGTATTTTGTGAACAGGGAGTTGAGTTGGCTGAAGTTTGACGACCGTGTTCTCTCAGAAGCAAGAGATAAAAGTCTGCCATTGTTTGAAAGACTGAAATTTACCAGCATTGTATCGTCCAATCTGGATGAGTTTTATATGGTTCGTGTGGCTTCCCTGAAGGACCAGGTTCATGCCGGCTATGAGAAAACAGATATTGCAGGAATGGGACCAAAAGAGCAGCTGAAGGAGATCAGTGTCCAGACACATGAACTCGTCCGTTCCCAGTACAGCACTCTGAACCGTTCCCTTCTTCCGGCACTGGAGAAGGTAGGACTTCACCTGGTGATGGAGCATGAGAAATTAAATGAAGAACAGCAGGAGTATGTGGACCGTTATTTCGAGGATAATGTTTATCCGGTTCTTACTCCTATGGCAATGGATTCTTCCAGACCTTTCCCATTGATTCGAAATAAGACATTGAATATTGGCGCCTTGATTTCCAAGAAGGATAAGAAAAAGGGCAAGGATGTACTGGTATTTGCCACTGTTCAGGTGCCATCTGTACTGCCGCGTGTGGTTGTCATTCCATCCGGGAATAAAGAGGACACGACTGTGATCCTTCTCGAGGAGATTATCGAGCGCAATATTGACAAGCTTTTCCTTGGATATGATGTGGTTTGTGCACATCCTTACCGTATTATGAGAAATGCGGATCTTTCCATAGATGAGGATGGGGCGGAGGATCTTCTGGTGGAAATCCAGAAGCAGCTGAAGAAGCGCCAGTGGGGTGAGGTGATCCGCCTGGAAGTGGAAGATAAAACGGACTCCAGACTTCTTGGCATTCTGAAAAAGGAATTTGACATTAAAGAAGAGGATATTTTCTATATTAACGGACCACTGGATCTTACCATGCTGATGAAGGTTTATGGACAGGATGGCTTTGAGCAGTACAAAGAGCCGAAATATACCCCTGCTGTGGTGCCTGCATTTGCAGATACCAGCAAGGATATTTTTCAGGTGATCCGTGAGGGCGATGTATTCTTACACCACCCATATATGAGCTTTGACCCGGTTGTAAATTTTGTACGCCAGGCGGCAAAGGATCCGGATGTGCTGGCGATTAAGCAGACGTTGTACCGTGTCAGCGGAAATTCCCCGATCATTGCAGCACTTGCCCAGGCAGCGGAGAATGGCAAACAGGTTTCGGTTCTGGTAGAGCTGAAGGCACGTTTTGATGAGGAACACAATATTGTGTGGGCGAAAATGCTGGAAAAAGCAGGCTGTCATGTTATTTATGGTCTGGTTGGCCTGAAAACACACAGTAAGATTACTTTGGTGGTTCGCCGTGAGGACACCGGAATCCGCCGTTATGTTCATCTGGCAACTGGTAACTATAACGACTCTACTGCAAAGCTTTATACGGACTGCGGCATTTTTACCTGTGACGAGCGCTTCGGCGAGGATGCAACTGCAGTGTTTAACATGCTTTCCGGATATTCTGAGCCGAAGAACTGGAACCGTCTGATTGTGGCACCAATCTGGATGAAGGATCGATTCCTGAAGCTGATCGAGAGAGAGACAGAGCACGCGAAGAAAGGAATGCCGGCTATGATCGTAGCGAAGATGAACTCTCTTTGTGATCCGAAAATCATTGCAGCTCTTTATCATGCATCCTCCTGTGGCGTGCAGATTTACCTGCTGATCCGAGGCATCTGCTGTCTGAGAGTGGGAATCCCGGGTGTGAGCGAGAATATCCATGTACGTTCCATTGTAGGAAACTTCCTGGAGCACAGCCGTATCTTCTATTTCCACAATAATGGCAGCGATGAGATTTATATGGGAAGTGCGGACTGGATGCCTCGTAATCTGGATCGCCGTGTGGAGATCGTTTTCCCGGTTGAGGACGAGCAGATCAAGAATGAGATCAAGCATGTTCTGGATCTGGAATTCCGTGATAATGTGAAAGCCCATATTCTCCAGCCGGATGGAACCTATGAGAAGCAGGACAAGAGAGGCAAACTTCTGATCAATTCCCAGATGGAATTTTGCAGGGAAGCCACTGAGAAAGCAGAAGCGTTAAAGAAAAAAGAGAAACATGAAAATTCCAGAGTCTTCATCCCGGCAGAACCGGCTGAGGATGTGGAAGAGTAAGAATTTGAAGTGAATTAGGAAAAATAAGGAAAGCCGCTGTATTGTGATGTGAGATTGCAATATGGAGGCTTCCTTCTTTTGTCTGCAAAATTTAACCAAAATGTACTTGAAATAGAAGAAAGAATATTTTATTATTAAATTAGTCCAGTTTATCGCGGTAAACTGGAAAAATTTTAACGAAGGAGGAGCATTATGAGTAAGAAAATGTGGAAAAAGCTTTCTGCACTTTTGCTTATGGTTGTTATGGTGCTGCTTATGAGTCTTTCGGTTCAGGCAGCAGCCGTAAAAATGAATAAGGCAAAAGCAACCCTGTATCCAGGCCAAAAAGTTACACTCAAAGTTACAGGAACCAGCAAAAAAGCAAAATGGTCCAGCTCAAATGCAAAAGTAGCAAAAGTAAGCAAAGGTAAAGTTACCGCAGTGAAAAAAGGTAAGGCTACGATCAAAGCCAAAGTAGGAAAGAAGACCTATACCTGTAAGATTACGGTAAAAGCACCGGCTCTGAGCCAGAAAAAGCTGAACGTAACAGTTGGCTCAAAAGCAACTGTAAAGCTGAATGGAACAAAGATCAAATCTGTATCCAGCAGTAATAAGAAAGTTGCGGCTGTTACCAAAAAAGGTGTGATCACAGGTAAAAAGACAGGAAAATGTACCGTTACATTTAAGGGTGCGAATGGAAAAAGCTACAAATGCACAGTAACTGTCAGCGTAGCACCAACTGCAACCCCGGCACCAACCGCAACTCCAGTGCCAACTGCGACTCCGGCACCAACCGCAACTCCGGCGCCAACTGCAACCCCGGCACCGACTGCGACTCCAGTGCCGACTGCGACACCAGCACCAACTGCAACTCCAACCCCTACTCCAATTACCCGGCAGGTGGTTTCTACTCAGGCTGAACTGAATGCAGCACTTGCTTCACCGAATCCGGATCTGAAAGAAGTAGTAATTGAGCAGAGCGGAGCAAGCAGCTTCGAAATTCCAAAGGAAGACAAGTCTGATTTAACACTTGTAGTAAATGCACCAAACGGCGAAGTTGTCAACAATGGTAATTTCAAAGAAATTGTAATCAAAGCAATTGCATCCAATACCTTTATTGAGAAAGCAACCGGCAACAATATTATATTCCAGGCAGCAACCGGACGAGTGGCAATTGATGAAGGCGCAAGCGCAAATATCGAAATAAACAAAGGTGAGTCCGAAGCACCAAAGCTTGATCTGGTAAATAACGGAACTGTATCCGAACTTACCCTGTCCACAAAGGCAGATGTAAATGTATCCGGCAAAAACACCGCAGCAGCAATCCCTGTTACCAGTACGGCTTCAGCAGGCGGAAGTACTATTTCCACCAGCCAGAACCTGAACCTGAAAGCTGAGAGCAAGGTTGAACTGACTCTGAATGCAGGTGCAGAAAATACAACTGCGACCGTATCAGATGCAGCCAACATTCCAGATGTAAAGGGTCTTGGAAAAGTACCGGTAAAAGATTCTGATTCTGGTAAGATTCTGGATACTGTAGTGGCAGAGAAAGATGAAACTGTAAAAGTTAATAAGGTTTCTGTAAGTGGTAAAGTAGTAACGGCAGAGGACAAAGCACCGTTTGCTGGTGCTTCTGTATACCTGTTAAACTATGCGGCAGGAATCAACAAAGGAAATGTTTCCCAGTACCTGACAGAAGAAAATAAAGTAGCAGATACCGCTGAAAATGGAACATACGCGTTTGAAGCAGAATGGGGAAATTACTGGTTTGTAGTGAAGGCGGAAGGATATCGTACAGTACTTCAGACTGTAGAAATCACAAGTGCTTATGAAAATGCATTCAGCAACGAACAGGTAGAACTTGTTGCAGGTGAAGATGATGCAACTGGTAATATTGAACTTACTCTTGTAGATGCAGCAACCGGAGATGCTATTGATTATGCAGTTGCCCTGGAGATTCGTGAAGGAGCAAATAACGTATCCGGTAACATTTTGAAAGAGATTGCAGTAGAGGCTTCTGCAAACGGAAAATGTGCAATTGAAGAGCTTCCGATTGGCTCCTATACCATTCAGGTAGTATCTGCTGATGCGAAATCTGAAATTGTAGCAGCACCGTTTAGTGTAACTGTAACAGCTGGACAGACTATAACCAAGACTTTCTCTGTTACAAGAATCATCAATGATGACCAGATCCGTTTCGTCTTAAGATGGGGTGATGAAGAGTCTGGTGCACCGTCTGACCTGGATTCCCATCTGGTAGGACCGAGAGCAAAGGGAATCGGAAACTTCCATACTTATTACAGTGATGAGACATACGGAGAATATGATGGCGAAGACAGTTATGTAAAATATGCAGATCTGGATGTAGATGATACGACCTGGGAAGGACCAGAGACAACAACCATTTACAAACAGACCGCAGGAACCTATCGTTTCTACATTTATGATTTTTCAGATCAGTCAGATGAAGAGAGCAAGAATATGTCTGATAAGTCTGGTGCGATTGTTACGGTTTACAGGGGAAGCACCCTTCTGAATACGTTTAGTGTACCGACAGGTCAGTCTGGAAATCTGTGGCATGTATGCGATTATGATTCTGTTACAGGCAGAGTAACCAGTGTTAATACAGTTGGTTACTGGCCAGATGACGGAAGCAGTACTGTTGGTATGTCTGAAGAGGAAGTGTTGAAAGCTTCATTACAGCGGAAAATTGACATGTTAACGGACTATGCAAATGTTCTTGTAGATAATGAATATAAGACAAATATGCTGGCATTGCTTTCTGAGGCTGAGAAATTGAATACTTCAGAAGAAATGAAGGAAATGATTTCAAAATTAGATGACGTGTTAGAGATCATTAATCATTTTGGCTCTATAGAAGAGGTAATGGTTGATGGCGTTTATGCCAATTATTCCAGTCGCAATGAAGGTGAATATGATCTTGAAACAGGCATAACTATATCTGGAAAGAGTGAAACTCTTGGAGAGCTTACTGTTACATTCTGGAGAGGCGACAATGAAAACTTCAATACTCAGATCGAAGATGTAACAGGAGAAGAGTATGTAAAGAGAATTACTGTTACAGATTCTATAAGTGGCGCTGCCAGAATCTGGAAAGTATATTATCAGCTTGATTATAGTGATCTTTTCAGAATTAGTCCGGAAGATATTACAGGTCCTATGGTGACACGTGCAGAGGTTAGTAGTTGGAGTAAAAGTGGAATGATTAACATTTATTTCCTTGAAAATTCCAATCATGACTTTACAATAAAAACTGCTGATAATATTACTTATACGGTAAATACAGATACAGAAGCATATGATTATGATGCAGAAGTCATAATGACATGCGGAGATAAAACGTACAGTTACATTGTAAACTATATTACAGACACAAGGGTTACAACACCTGACCGGATTTACGGTGCAGGAATTCTGCAATATACACTGGACATGGATGAGAAGACGATTACAGTGATGGGAACAGCAGAGAGCCTGCAGGATATGATCGTTGAATCCGATGATGAAAATAAAGTTGCAGAACTTCAAAAAGATGAACAAGGTAACATAATTGGCGTTACAATGACAAATAAGAGGGTTAATGTAACGGAGGTTTATTCTGTTAAGTATCTGAAGTATGAGGCACCTGTTGTTGAGTGCGATAAGGAATACACTGTTTCCCTTGATCGGGATTCCGTTCAGTATTTCACATTTGTACCGGAGAAATCAGGCTATTATGATTTAAGAAATACGAACACTACAAGAGACTCCTGGTATAGTAATGTAGATATTTATGTGTACAGAGATTCAAAGTATGTTGAGCATAATGCTAATGGTTATTTGGAAGATGTTTACCTGGAAGGTGGAGAGACCTATTACTTCGAACTGAGTCAGTATGAAGGTGATAATTTCTCGATTACATTTAAAGTAACATACATATCTGATTATGATGAGGATGAACTTTCCTTACCAGAATCCGATGGCTTCGCCGACGAAACCACAGCAGCCGACACCGAAGCAGCCACATTTGGTGACGAAAGCTTCGTAGAAGAAAGCGAAACTGCTCCAGAAGCGGATGGCTTCACAGCAGAGGGTGGCTTCGAGGAAAGCACAGAAGAAAATGCAGAAGCTGACGCCGATACACTTGCGTTCGAGGATTTTCAGTAAAAAATTAAGATTCTGACTGCCTAAGGTCTGAATCCAGACGCCGCAAGGTTGACGAAAAAAGTCGCTTTGCGGCGTCTTTTTGCACAAAAAGAGAAGGCATAACCCAGGCAGGAATATATTCAAACAACAAAAAAACTTCCGAATCACTTCGGAAGTTTCTAGCAGCCAGAACGA
>NZ_CAXUBQ010000010.1:27508-59599 GCF_964249465.1 Ruminococcus sp. Marseille-P328
AGTACGAGAATCGAACTCGTGTTTTCGCCGTGAGAGGGCGACGTCTTAACCCCTTGACCAACTGGCCATGTAAGCGGTATGCTTAACATATATATTCAATTTGTAGAAAACAGAGCAGCCAGTACGAGAATCGAACTCGTGTTTTCGCCGTGAGAGGGCGACGTCTTAACCCCTTGACCAACTGGCCATGTAAGCGGTTCGCTTAACATATGTATTCAATTTGTCGGAAAATAAAGCAGCCAGTACGAGAATCGAACTCGTGTTTTCGCCGTGAGAGGGCGACGTCTTAACCCCTTGACCAACTGGCCTTGTCAACCGACTCGCTTAGTATATCTTACTTTGCAGGAGAATGCAAGCACTTTTTTTATTTTTTTTGCGAAAAATTGAAAAACTCCGAAAAAAGCCAGGGAATAAGCGGGTTTGCGGTGTCAAAAAAATTTTAAACAAAATAGAAAACCCAAATTTTACTTGCAAAAATACCATAAACTGGGGTATGATATAGAACGAATGTTTGAACAGAAGATAAGAATGGAAAAGAAGCGGACATACTGTCCGCTTTTCACAACCATTGGAATAAATGCTGAAGCCCAGACAGTGCATCATGAAATGTAGAGCTGTAAATGAAATGAGCAGTTATTTCGTGCACTTACAAGTTGATTTCTCGAACAATCCTGTCGGTACACTGGATGCATAAAAGAAGAATATGGGACAGCAGAGTCTGAAGTTACTGTTCACTGGTAACAGTCTGAATGATAGTAAGAAAGGAATTAACACCATGGCAAAGAAAGACACTTACGACGCGGGTAGTATTTCTGTCCTGGAAGGATTGGAAGCTGTTCGGAAACGTCCGGGAATGTACATCGGAAGCGTATCCAGAAAAGGCCTGAACCACCTGATCTATGAGATCGTGGACAATGCGGTAGATGAACATCTGGCCGGTTATTGTTCTGAAATTGAAGTAACACTGGAGAAAGACGGCTCCTGTACGGTCACTGATAATGGACGAGGAATTCCGGTAGATATGCATGCGAAAGGGGTATCTGCAGAGCGTCTTGTATTTACCACCCTCCATGCAGGCGGTAAATTTGACAACTCTGCTTATAAGACAAGCGGTGGACTTCATGGCGTTGGTTCTTCCGTTGTAAATGCCCTGTCCACATATCTGGATATTAAGATCAGCCGTGATGGATTTGTACATCACGATCATTATGAGAGAGGTATCCCCACGATTGAACTGGAAGAGGGACTTCTCCCCAGGCTTGGCAAGACCAGACAGACCGGAACCTGCGTGAATTTTCTTCCGGACCCGGAGATTTTTGAAAAAACAAGATTTTCATCCACAGAAGTAAAGAGCCGTCTCCATGAGACTGCATACCTGAATCCCAACCTTACCATTCATTTCATGGATCTTCGTGGTGATACTCCTGAAGATATCACTTATCATGAGCCAGATGGAATCGTGGGATATATCAAAGACCTGAATCACAATTCCGAAGCCCTCCACGAACCGATTTATCTGAAAGGAGAAGCTGACGGAATCCAGGTAGAAGCAGCATTTCAGTACACCAACGAATTTCGTGAGAACGTACTTGGCTTCTGCAATAATATTTACAATGCAGAAGGCGGCACTCATCTTACCGGATTTAAAACAACCTTTACAACGGTGATGAATACTTACGCTCGTGAGATCGGTATTCTGAAGGAAAAAGATGCTAATTTCACAGGAGCGGATATCCGTAATGGAATGACAGCGGTTGTTTCCATCAAGCACCCGGAGCCACGCTTTGAGGGGCAGACCAAGACCAAGCTGGACAATCAGGATGCAGCCCGTGCCACGGGAAAAGTAATGTCTGAGCAGCTGGTACTCTATTTTGACCGAAACCTGGAAACCTTGAAGACCATTTTGTCCTGTGCGGAAAAAGCTGCCAAGATCCGTAAGACAGAGGAGCGTGCCAAGACCAACCTTCTCACCAAGCAGAAATATTCCTTCGATTCCAATGGAAAGCTTGCCAACTGCGAGAAAAAAGATCCTTCACTTTGTGAAATCTTTATCGTAGAGGGAGATTCCGCTGGTGGCTCTGCAAAGACTGCCAGAGATCGTAATTACCAGGCAATCCTTCCGATCCGCGGTAAGATCCTGAATGTGGAGAAAGCCACCATTGACAAGGTGCTTGCAAACGCAGAAATCAAGACTATGATCAATGCATTTGGATGCGGATTTTCCGAAGGCTATGGAAATGACTTTGATATCACTAAACTTCGTTACGACAAGATTGTGATTATGGCCGATGCGGATGTGGATGGTGCTCATATTTCCACACTTTTACTTACTTTATTCTATCGTTTTATGCCGGAACTGATCTACGAGGGACATGTTTATATTGCCATGCCCCCTCTTTACAAAGTAATGCCGAAGAAAGGTGCCGAAGAGTACCTGTATGATGATAAGGCACTGGAGAAATACCGTCGCAGTCACAAGCCGGGAAGCTTTACCCTCCAGAGATACAAAGGTCTTGGAGAGATGGATGCCCAGCAGCTTTGGGAGACAACCTTAAATCCGGAAACCCGGAGAATGAAGCGGGTGGAAATCGAGGATGCCCGTATGGCTTCCAGCGTGACAGAGATCCTGATGGGAAGCGACGTGCCGCCAAGAAAGGCATTTATTTACGAGCATGCAACTGATGCAGAACTGGATATTTAAGAAGGCTGAAATCCGAAAGAGCAGGATTTTTCGGACGAAAAAGCAGAATATGGTCTGAACGTAATATAGCAGAGTATTTTGCAAGAGGAGAACCTCAGATTTTAGCTTAGAGCGTGTTTGAAAGGAAAACAGATTATGGAAACAAAGCAGGAGAATGTAATTGCCACGGACTATGCAGACGTGATGCAAAAATCCTATATAGATTATGCCATGAGCGTTATCATTTCCAGGGCACTTCCGGATGTCCGCGATGGTCTGAAGCCGGTACAGCGAAGAACCCTGTATGATATGTACGAGCTTGGAATTCGTTACGACCGTCCATATCGTAAGTGCGCCCGTATCGTTGGAGATACCATGGGTAAATATCACCCTCACGGAGACAGCTCTATTTATGAAGCACTGGTTGTAATGGCACAGGATTTCAAGAAGGGCAAAACCCTGGTAGACGGCCACGGAAACTTTGGCTCCATTGAGGGAGACGGTGCCGCTGCCATGCGATATACAGAGGCCAGACTGGAGAAGCTGACCCAGGAGGTTTTTCTGGCAGATCTTGACAAAAATGTAGTAGACTTTATGCCAAACTTCGACGAGACAGAGAAGGAGCCTCAGGTGCTTCCGGTGAAGATTCCCAACCTTCTGGTAAACGGTGCAGATGGTATCGCCGTAGGTATGGCCACCAGCATTCCGCCTCATAACCTTGGGGAGGTTGTGGATGCGGTGAAAGCTTATATAAAGAACAACGACATCAGTGTGAAAGGCCTGATGCGTTATCTGAAAGGACCGGATTTTCCTACAGGCGGTCTGGTTGTAAATAAAGATGATCTTCTGAATATTTATGAGACCGGAAGCGGCAAGCTTCGTCTCCGCGGTAAAGTGGAAGTGGAAAAAGTAAAAGGCGGCCGCCAGCAGCTGGTGATCACCGAGATTCCGTACACCATGATCGGTGCCAATATTGGAAAATTCCTTAACGACGTAGCCTCCCTTGTAGAAACCAAGAAAACCACAGATATTGTGGATATTTCCAACCAGTCCTCCAAGGAAGGAATCCGTATTGTACTGGAACTGAAAAAGGATGCAGATGTAGAGAATCTCACCAACATGCTCTACAAGAAAACCAGACTGGAAGACACTTTCGGAGTCAATATGCTGGCTGTTGCAGACGGACGTCCGGAAACCTTAAGCCTGAAGCAGGTGATAGAGCACCATGTGGATTTTGTGTTCGAGGTGACTACCCGCAAGTACAAGACTCTTCTGGGAAAAGAGCTTGAGAAAAAGGAAATCCAGGAAGGCCTTATCAAAGCCTGTGATGTAATCGATCTGATCATTGAGATCCTTCGAGGCAGCAAGAGCCGTGACCAGGTTAAGAAGTGTCTGGTAGAGGGTATCACAGAGGGAATCAAATTCAAGTCAAAAGCCAGTGAGAAAGCTGCAAAGAATCTGAAATTTACGGAGAATCAGGCTACAGCCATTCTGGAAATGCGTCTGTACCGTCTGATCGGACTGGAAATTGAGGCTCTTCAGGCAGAGTATGACCAGACTATGAAAAATATTGCTTCTTATGAAGATATTCTGAACAACTATGATTCCATGTGTGAAGTGATTATTGAAGAACTTGACGGAATCAAAAAAGAATACAGCACCAAGAGAAGAACTGTGATCGAGAACGCAGAAGAGGCAGTTTACGAAGAAAAGAAGATGGAAGAGACAGAGGTCTGCTTCCTTATGGATCGCTTCGGCTATATGCGCCTTATTGATAAGAATGCTTATGAGAGAAACAAAGAGGCTGCCCATGCAGAGAATAAATTTGTTTTTACCTGTATGAATACAGACAAGATCTGCATTTTCACAGATATGGGACGCATGCATTCCATTAAAGTGGCAGACATTCCGCTGGTGCGTTTCCGTGACAAGGGAACTCCGGCTGACAATCTGAGTAACTACGACAGCAGCCAGGAACAGATCCTTTATGTGGCACCTGCAGGGCAGGTGAAATTATCTACTCTGTTGTTCGTGACTAAGACCTCCATGTGCAAGCTTGTTGCAGGTGAGGAATTCGATGTGGCAAAGAGAACGATTGCATCTACCAAGCTTGGAGAAGAGGATCAGCTGATCTTTGTAGGTCCGGCAGATGAAATGGAACAGATAGTATTTCAGAGTCAGAATGGCTATTTCCTACGTATTCTGAAAACGGATGTTTCTACTATGAAGAAGACCTCTGTTGGTGTAAGAGGAATGAAGCTGGGGGACGGGGATGTTCTTGAGCATGCCTATCTGGTGGAACCGAGACAGGAGTACACCATCCAGTATCACGACAAGCCGTATGCATTGAACAAGGTAAAGCTGGCCAAACGTGATACCAAGGGTATGAAACCCAGAATTTAAGCAGCAGATTATGAAGAAAAGGCTGTTATACAGGTTGTGCAGCAGAAGCTCAAAAGAGCTGAAAGTAAAAGCTGTTGCTGGTGAAACAAGCTTAACAATACTGTTAAAATGGGTTAAAACCATTGTAAAATGGGCATTTATAAGAAAAAGCCCTTGCAATTTGGATTTAAAGGTGTTAGAATGATACAAGAAATCAGAACTTGTTGACAAAGGAGTGGGCGTGAGCCCACTCTTTTTGATGATAAGGATAGAGAGGCAGGTGGGAAAAATGAGCAGAAAAGAAGAGTATGAACAGAAAGCAGAAGCATTGTTATCTCCGATCGTAGAAAGCAATGGATTCGAACTGGTAGATGTGGAATATGTCAAGGAAGCAGGAAACTGGTATCTTCGCGGCTACATTGACAAACCAGGCGGAATCACAGTGAATGACTGCGAGACAGTAAGCAGGGCTTTCAGCGACAGGCTTGACGAAGATGATTTCATCGAGGACAGCTACATCATGGAGATCAGTTCTCCGGGACTTGACAGACCTCTGAAGAAAGAAAAAGATTTTGCCAGAAGCATTGGCAAACTGGTAGAAATCAGAACCTACCGGCCAATCGAGAAACAGAAAGAATTTTGTGGTGAACTGACAGCATATGATAATAACAGTGTGACCATTGATGAGGAGGGAACTCCTCGCACTTTCGATAAGAAAGACATTGCACTGGTGCGTCTGGCGATTGATTTTTGAGTTACCATGAAAGTCCGGACGCAGCTGTGGGAGTACCACAGGCGCGGAACAGCTGACTTTCATATAGGAAGATGCTGCCAGTCGGCGGCATGTCCGATTTAAGAAATAAGCGATTATGCTGGAAAGCAAAAAGGAGGAAATAAGAAAAATGAACAAGGAGTTAATGGGTGCTCTGGACGAACTGGAACGCGAGAAAAATATCAGCAAGGAAACTTTGCTGGATGCCATTGAGCAGTCCCTGATCCAGGCATACAAGAATCATTTTGGAAAAGCTGACAATGTACATGTTACCATTAACAGAGAAACAGGCGATTTCAGTGTATATGCAGACCGCCGGGTTGTAGAATTCGTAGAAGATCCTGCTGAAGAGGTTTCTCTTGTAGAAGCACAGAAGCAGAATACCAATGCAGAGGTTGGCGATATCCTGAAGGTACCGGTTCACTCTGACAAATTTGGCCGTATTGCAACACAGAATGCAAAGAACGTAATCCTTCAGAAAATCCGTGAGGAAGAGCGAAAAGTTCTGTTTGACCAGTATCACGGCAATGAGAAAGAAGTTGTTACCGGCATTGTACAGCGTGTGGTAGGACATAATGTAAGCGTAAATCTTGGCAAGGCAGATGCGATCCTTGCTGAGAATGAGCAGGTGAAGGGTGAGACCTTCAAGCCTACTGAGAGAATCAAAGTGTATATTCTTGAGGTAAAGGATACACCGAAGGGACCTCGTATCCTTGTTTCCAGAACACATCCTGGCCTTGTAAAACGCCTCTTTGAGTCTGAGGTTGCTGAGGTGAAGGACGGAACTGTTGAGATCAAGAGCATTGCCCGTGAGGCAGGTTCCCGTACCAAGCTGGCAGTATGGAGCAACGATCCTGATGTAGATCCGGTTGGAGCATGTGTTGGTGTAAATGGTGCCCGTGTAAGTGCGATTGTAAATGAGCTTCGCGGTGAGAAGATTGATATCATCAACTGGGATGAGAATCCTGCAATCCTGATCGAGAATGCATTAAGCCCGGCGAAGGTAATCGCTGTTATGGCAGATCCGGATGAGAAGACTGCACTTGTTGTGGTTCCGGATTACCAGCTTTCCCTTGCAATCGGTAAAGAAGGACAGAATGCACGTCTTGCAGCACGTCTGACTGGATTTAAGATTGATATCAAGAGTGAAACCCAGGCAAGAGAGTCCGGCGACTTCTATGATTATGACGAGGATGACGATGAGTACTATGAGGATGACGAGTACGAAGAGTCTGAGGAGTCCGCTACAGAAGAAATTTCTCAGGATAGCGAAGAAACAGCTGCCGGTGAAGAGTCTGAAGAGACTGAGGATGCGGTAGAGAATGAAGACGAAGAATAAAATTCCCATGCGCCAGTGTACTGGCTGCAGAGAAATGAAGAATAAAAAAGAAATGATCAGGGTGTTGAAAACCGCAGAGGATGAGATCATTCTGGATGCTACAGGCAGGAAAAACGGTCGCGGAGCCTACATCTGCAAGAGCCGTGAGTGCCTGGAGAAAGCCAGAAAGAATCACGGACTGGAGCGTTCTTTGAAAGCAGCTATCCCGGATGAGGTTTATGATAGCCTTGAGAAGGAGTTTGATAGTATTGAAGAATAATAAAGCGCTGTCCCTGATCGGACTTGCAACAAAGGCCGGAAAGACAGTCAGCGGAGAGTTTTCCACTGAGAAATCCATTAAGACCGGCAAAGGATATCTGGCAATCGTAGCCGGGGATTCTTCTGATAACACCAAGAAGAAATTCCGGAACATGTGTGAATTTTACGAAGTGCCCTTGTATATCCTTTCAGATAAAGAAACGTTAGGGCATGCCATGGGTAAGGAATTCCGTGCCAGCCTGGCTGTACAGGACTGGAATTTTGCAGAAGCTATTAGGAAGGTGCTGCAGGATGAGGGGAAGGAGCTCTAGAGCATACCACTGTTGTCTGAGAAAACGACCTGAACCAAAGAGGAAAAAGCGTTCCGGGGAATGCTTTTAAATGTTCCCGGGAAATGATTTTTGATAATACGAGCTGCGGAAAACTTGTGAAAGCGTATCCTGACTCGTACTGGTGAAGGGAGAATGGCATATGGTGATAAATTCACATGAGCCTGCCAAAGACAGAAATAAGCAAAACAGAGAGAATAAAAACAGAGTGAAAAAAGTTATAGATACGGGAAAGGAGAAAGGAATAACATTGGAGACTCCTAAGACAGAAGAGCAGAAAGTGTCAGTAAAGAAAGAAGGCGACGGTGCAGAGGCACCGAAGAAGAAAAAAAATATTATCCGCGTATATCATGCACAGAATGCAAGTGACGGCGGGAAGAACAGAAAGAAACCAGCTGGAGAGAGAAAGCCACGTCCACAGGGCACACGTCCTGCAGCACAGGCACAGCCGGCAGCGAAAGCAGAGGCACCTGTAAAGGCAGCACCGAAGCCAGAAGCTCCTAAGACAGAAGCACCGAAGCCGGTAAGTGCACCGAAGCCGGTAAGTGCACCGAAGGCTGAAGCTCCTAAGACAGAAGCACCAAAGGCAGAAGCACCAAAGGCAGAAGCACCAAAGAGCGCACCGAAGACAGAGCCTGCAAAACCGGTTCAGGCTGCACCAAAAGCAGAAGCTCCAAGGACAGAATCCCAGAGACCAGCTGCACAGCAGAACAGAAACGACGGCCAGCAGCGTCAGGGAAATAGCCAGGGCAACCGTAATTTCCGTCAAGGCGAAGGCCGCGACAATAATCGCGGGGATAACAATCGTGGTGACAGAAATGGGAACGGAGGCAGATTCGGCCAGGGAAGACCACAGGGCGGCCAGGGTGGATTCCGCGGAAACAGAAATAATGATGGTCAGGGAAGACCTGTAAGACAGGGAGATTCCCAGAACAGAGGACCGCGCCAGGGTGATGGAAACGGACGTGGATTCCGTCAGGGCGGTGACAACAGAGACAATAGAAATGGAAACGGAAATGGCAGCAGATTTGGCCAGGGAAGACCACAGGGCGGTCAGGGACGTTTCGGAGGAAAAGACGGAGATAACCGTAGTGAAGGACGCTTTGGCGGACAGAACCACCAGGGTGGACAGCGCTCCGGCGGTGCAAGAAGAAGCGGCGGATCTGACGCAATCTTTACACCAGAGCTGACCAAGACATCCAAGGACAGCAAGCGTGAGCGTGACAGAGAGAACAAGAATAAAAAGAAAGATTTCGATAAGACATCAGGTGGCGGACACAGACCAAACCAGGGCGGCAGAAACCAGATGTCCAGAATCCCGAAAGCACTTCAGAAACCTGCTCCGCAGCAGAAACAGGAAGAGAAGAAACCGGAGATCAAGGAGATCATAATTCCGGAGAAGCTTACCATCCGCGAGCTTGCAGAAGCGATGAAGATGCAGCCATCTGCAATTGTTAAGAAGCTGTTCATGGAAGGTCAGATGGTAACGGTAAACCACGAGATCGATTTCGAGCAGGCAGAAGAGATTGCTCTTGGATTTGACATTATTGCAGAAAAAGAAGAAAAAGTAGATGTAATTGAGGAGCTTCTGAAAGAGGAAGAGGAAGACGAATCCACAATGGTTTCAAGACCACCGGTAGTCTGTGTAATGGGACACGTTGACCATGGTAAAACTTCTCTTCTGGATGCAATCCGTAAGACAAACGTAACAAGAGGCGAGGCTGGTGGAATCACACAGCATATCGGTGCTTATGTAGTTGATATCAACGGACAGAAGATCACTTTCCTTGATACACCGGGACATGAGGCATTCACTGCCATGCGTATGCGTGGAGCAAACTCCACAGATATCGCTGTTCTTGTAGTTGCAGCTGATGATGGTGTTATGCCACAGACAGTAGAAGCTATCAGCCATGCAAAGGCTGCTGGTGTTGAGATCATCGTTGCCATCAACAAGATCGATAAGCCAAGTGCAAACATTGAACGTGTAAAACAGGAGCTTTCCGAGTATGAGCTGATTCCTGAGGACTGGGGCGGTACAACTCCGTTCGTTCCGGTATCTGCCAAGACAGGAGAGGGCATTGATGATCTTCTTGAAATGATCCTTTTAACAGCAGAGGTTTCTGAGCTGAAGGCAAACCCGAACCGTGCAGCAAGAGGTCTTGTGATCGAGGCTCAGCTGGATAAAGGCAAAGGACCGGTTGCTACGATCCTTGTACAGAAGGGTACTCTTCATGTTGGAGATTTTATCGCAGCCGGAGCATGCAATGGTAAAGTACGTGCTATGATGGATGATAAGGGACGCCGTGTAAAACAGGCTGGTCCGTCTACTCCTGTAGAGATCCTTGGTCTTGGCGATGTTCCGAATGCCGGAGAGGTTCTTATGTCCTTTGAGAATGATAAAGAGGCTAAGAATTTTGCAGCAGCATTTGTTTCCGAGAATAAGAACCGTCTTCTTGAGGAAACTAAGGGTAAACTTTCCCTGGATAATCTGTTTGACCAGATTCAGGCAAGCGACCTTAAGGAGCTCCCGATTATTGTCAAAGCCGATGTGCAGGGTTCTGTAGAGGCTGTAAAACAGAGTCTTGTAAAACTTTCCAATGATGAGGTTGTTGTAAGAGTGATCCATGGCGGCGTTGGTGCTGTCAATGAGTCTGATGTCAGCCTTGCTGCTACATCAAATGCGATCATCATCGGATTTAACGTTCGTCCTGATACCACAGCGAAACAGCTGGCAGAGCAGGAAGGCGTTGACCTTCGTCTGTACCGTGTTATCTACCAGGCAATTGAGGACGTGGAAGCTGCCATGAAGGGTATGCTGGATCCGGTATTTGAGGAGAAGGTAATCGGTCATGCAGAGGTTCGTCAGCTGTTCAAGGCTTCCGGTATCGGTACTATCGCAGGAAGCTATGTGCTTGACGGTACCTTCCAGAGAGGATGCAAGGTACGCATCACCAGAGACGAGGAGCAGATCTACGAAGGTGAGCTGGCTTCCCTTAAGAGATTTAAAGATGATGTCAAAGAAGTTCGTGCAGGCTATGAGTGTGGTCTTGTATTCCAGGATTTCAATGACGTTAAAGAAGAAGATAAAGTTGAAGCATATATTATGGTTGAGGTGCCGCGCTAGAGCGTAGTAATCGCAGGTGTCAGTTGGGGGCAAGCTCATTGCCCCCAATTTTCCGTTGTCCAGAGCCTGCACTCATATAGGAGACCAAAAAATGAGAAAAAACAGCATTAAAAATACAAGGATCAATGCAGAAGTTCAGAAAGAACTGAGCAACATTATCCGCGGTGAGATCAAGGATCCCCGCATCCATCCCATGACATCTGTCATGGCTGTGGAGGTTGCACCGGATCTTAAGACCTGCAAGGCATTTATCAGTGTCCTTGGCAGCGAGGAATCCAAGCAGTCCACAATTAAAGGGCTGAAAAGTGCAGAAGGCTATATCCGCCGTCAGCTTGCGAAGAACCTGAATCTTCGCAATACGCCGGAAATCCGCTTCATTCTGGATGAGTCCATTGAATATGGCGTAAATATGTCCAGACTCATTGATGACGTGATCGAACACGACCATTCGAAGGGCACTGAGAGTGAGGACGGGGAAAAACAGGATACAGCAGAAACTGAAGACGAAGAGTAAAAATCGAGGTGAAGGGAATGGAGAGAATCGAAGAAATTCTGGATGGCGTAAAGACCATGGGAATTGGGGGACATGTTCGCCCGGATGGTGACTGTGTAGGTTCCTGCATGGCACTTTATCTGTATATAAAGAAATGGTATCCTGAAATCAAGGCAGATATCTATCTGGAGAAGCCGAAGCCGGTATTCGGACATATTGCATGCATGGATGAGGTACATTATGAAGCAGGTGAGCCCAGAGAGTATGATCTTTTTGTGACCTGTGATGTAAGCGCTCCTGACCGTCTGGCAGTGGCGGCTGATTATTTTGCTTCTGCGAAAAAGACCGTCTGCATTGACCATCATGTGAGCAATCCGGGATTTGCAGATGTGAACCACGTACATGGTGAGATCAGCTCTGCCAGCGAGGTTCTGTATAAGCTTCTTGACAAAGAAAAAATCAATCTGGATATTGCAACTGCTATTTATACCGGAATGATCCACGATACAGGTGTATTCCAGTATTCCTCCACATCTCCGGACACCATGCGTATTGCCGGTGACCTGATGGAAAAAGGCGTTGATTTTTCCAATATTATTGACGAATCCTTCTATCAGAAAAGCTACATTCAGAATCAGGTCATGGGACGTGTTCTGGCAGAGAGCATTATGCTTCTGGATGGCAAATGTATCGTTGGCTACATGAAGCTGAGAGACATGGATTTCTATGGGGTAAAGCCGTCAGACCTGGATGGAATCGTAAGCCAGCTCCGTCTTACGAAAGGTGTGGAAGTGGCAATGTTTATTTACGAGCATGAAAGCCAGGTATTCAAGGTATCACTCCGTTCCAACGGTTCTGTAGATGTAAGCAAGATCGCTTCCTATTTCGGAGGAGGCGGACATGTGAAAGCAGCAGGCTGCGATCTGGCCGGTTCCATGTACGACGTTATCAATAATATTTCAGAGCAGATCGAAAAACAGCTTTTAGGACAGGATAAGTAATGGCAGATTTTCAGGGAATCATTGTAATTCACAAGGAAAAAGGCTTTACCTCCCATGATGTGGTAGCCAAGCTTCGGGGAATTCTCCATATGAAAAAAATAGGACATACAGGGACTCTTGACCCGGATGCTACCGGTGTTTTGCCGGTAGCTCTTGGAAAAGGCACCAAGCTGGTGGATCTTCTTACAGATAAGGAAAAAACGTATGAGGCAGTGCTTCATCTGGGAATCGACACGGATACTCAGGATATGTCCGGAACAGTTCTGGAAGAGCGTCCGGTGAATGTGACCGAGGAGGAAGTGCGAAAAGTACTGAAAAGCTTTGTAGGGGAGCAGCTTCAGGTTCCGCCTATGTATTCTGCTCTGAAGGTAAATGGAAAGAAACTTTATGAGCTGGCAAGAGAGGGCAAAACGGTTGAGCGAAAAGCCAGGCCAGTGTGTTTCTACGAGATAGAGCCTCTGGAATTTCATCTTCCGCTGGTGAAAATAAGAGTGACCTGCAGTAAGGGAACCTATATCCGCACCTTGTGCCATGATATTGGCGAGAAGCTTGGCTGTGGCGGCTGTATGGAAGAACTGCTCCGGTCAAGGGTTGGTCGGTATTCTCTCTTTGAGAGCCATACGCTTGCCCAGGTGGAAGCTGCTGTGGCAGATGGAACCGTCCAGGATATGATCGACCCGGTGGAAGCAGTTCTGGCTGAGTACCCCGCTCTTTATGCGGATTCTTACGGGGACAGGCTTCTGGCAAATGGAAATCCGCTGTCCGACAATCTGGTTCGTCCCCAGCACAAAGAGGGTTGGGTGCGCATGTACGCCAGTGACGGAACTTTTACAGGTATTTTTCAGTGGGATGCAGGGAAGAAGAAATATTATCCGGTGAAAATGTTCTGAATAATAAAGTGACGATTCAGCAGGTGCTGAACAGTTACCAATCAGGCATAAACTGGTTTGACAGGAGAGATTATGGAATACCTGAAGATAGAGGGTGAGTTTCCAAAACTTGCCAACTGTGCAGTAACAATGGGAAAATTTGACGGGATCCACCGTGGCCACAGAAAATTGGTTGAGAAGATCAGGGAGCGGAAGACACTTGGAGAACAGGCTGTCCTTTTTGCTATTGATGCTTCCAGCAACATGATCCTTACCAGGCAGGAACGTGCTTCCATTCTTGAAAAGCTTGGCGTGGATGTGCTGGTAGAATGCCAGTTAAATGACAGGATCCGGCATATGAAGGCTGAGAATTTTATAAAAGAGATTCTTATGGGAGATCTTGGGGCATCCTACGTAGTAGTGGGAGAAGACAACCGGTTTGGCTTCGAGCGGAAAGGTACGCCCCGGCTTCTTATGGAATTTGGAGAAAAGTATGGCTTTGATGTGGAAATCCTTTCCAAAGAAATGGATGGACACAGGAAGATCAGCAGTACCTATATCAGAGAAGAACTGAAAAAAGGAAATATGGAGAAAGTTACTTCCCTTATGGGAAGGGATTACTTTGTGGAAGGTCAGGTGGTACATGGCAGGGGAATGGGACATAAGGTTCTGCTTCCCACTACCAATCTCGTGCCTCCCAGGACCAAGATCCTGCCCCCAAACGGCGTGTATGTGACAAGCTCTTATTTCGGAGATAAGATATACCACGGAATTACCAACATTGGCTGTAAGCCTACGGTTGGTGAGAGCTTTATAGGGGTGGAAACCTATCTTTTTGACTGTAGGGAAGATCTCTACGGAGAGGAATGCCGGGTGGATTTCAAAAAGTTTTTGAGGCCGGAAAGGAAATTTCCGTCTCTAGAGGCGCTGAAGAGCAGACTTCTGGCAGATGCAGAGGACGGCCGGAGATATTTTGAGAAAACTGAGAAATAATATCGGGAAGAAAAACGAAAAAAACAGTTTACAGAATCTGGCGGGTATGCTATACTAGGCAAGGTGTGAGCAGGTTTAGTGTTACTGTTCACATATCAGACAGCCCATATTCAGGGGTTGGACACTCCGACCGTCTCTTAATATGCGGCGATTACGTTCCCACAGGATTACCTGCATGGGCGACCATTAAAAATAAGGAGGAAATCAAAATGATTTCAAAAGAAAAGAAAGCAGCAATCATGAAAGAGTATGCAAGATGTGAGGGAGATACTGGTTCACCAGAGGTACAGGTAGCTGTTCTTACTGCAAGAATCCAGGAGCTTACTGAGCATTTACAGAACAACCACAAGGATCATCATTCCAGACGTGGTCTGCTGAAAATGGTAGGTCAGAGACGTGGACTGTTAGCTTACTTAAAGAAAACAGACATCGAAAGATACCGTGCACTGATTGAGAAATTAGGTTTAAGAAAATAATTAGTATGCGGAAGGGGCGGATATCCATCCGCCCTATTTTAAGATGTAAGGAAAGTTATGATTGTTCACAGACAAGCTTCCTACCGGAGCTTTTGTGGATAGTGACAAGTGTCACAATAGAGGCACTATTGTCTGTAAGGGCGACCTGACAGATAAAGATTTCCGAGACTTCTGAAAAGGACATTTGAAGAAACCTGTCTACAGCAATATCAAATGTGTTTTTCAGTCGTTTCGGACTTCTGTTGTGACAGAGGCAAAGAGAGCTGCAATATACGTTGGTCAGAACTGGTTTTCACAGTTTCTGCAGAAGTGTAGGGTGGCTTCAGATCAATATTTTATATGAAAAAGGAGAGAAGACATGTACAAAAGTTATTCCATGGAATTAGCTGGAAGAACACTTACCGTAGATATCGGACGTGTTGCGAAACAGGCCAATGGCGCAGCACTTATGCATTATGGTGATACCACTGTACTTGCTACAGCAACTGCATCCAAGGAGCCAAGAGAGGGAATCGATTTTTTCCCGTTAAGCGTTGAATATGAAGAGAAAATGTACGCCGTAGGAAAGATTCCGGGCGGTTTCAATAAGAGAGAGGGAAAGGCAAGCGAGCACGCAATCCTTACCTCCCGTGTTATCGACAGACCTATGCGTCCTCTGTTCCCGAAGGATTACAGAAACGATGTAACACTGGTAGACATGGTTATGTCTGTAGATCCGGAGTGCAACCCGGAGATCCCGGCTATGCTTGGTTCTTCCCTTGCTACCTGTATTTCTGATATTCCATTTGATGGCCCATGTGCAACGACACAGATCGGCCTGATCAATGGAGAGTATGTTGTGAACCCTACACTGGCTCAGAAGGATATTTCTGACCTTCAGCTGACAGTAGCTTCCACAAGAGATAAGGTTATCATGATCGAGGCCGGTGCCAACGAGGTTCCGGAGGATCAGATGATCGAGGCTATTTATAAAGCACATGAAGTAAACCAGGAGATCATCAGATTCTTCGATCAGATCATCGCTGAGTGCGGGAAAGAGAAACACAGCTATGAGTCCTGTGCAGTTCCGCAGGAGCTGTTTGACGCCATCAAGGAGATCGTTCCTCCGGAAGAAATGGAAGTTGCCGTATTCTCTGATGACAAGCAGACAAGAGAGAATAATATTGCCCAGATCACAGACAAGCTGAAAGAAGCTTTTGCAGAGAAGGAAGAGTGGCTTGCTGTTCTTGGTGAGGCTGTTTATCAGTATCAGAAGAAAACCGTTCGTAAGATGATCCTGAAAGATCACAAACGTCCGGACGGCCGTGCGATCACACAGATCCGTCCTCTGGCAGCAGAGGTTGACATCATCCCGAGAGTACATGGCTCCGCTATGTTCACCCGTGGACAGACTCAGATCTGTACCATTACTACTCTGGCACCTCTTGCAGAGGCACAGAGAATTGACGGACTTGACGAGTTTGAGACAAGCAAGAGATATATGCATCACTACAATTTCCCATCCTATTCTGTAGGTGAGACAAAGCCATCCAGAGGACCGGGACGCCGTGAGATCGGTCATGGAGCACTTGCTGAGAGAGCACTTGTACCGGTGCTTCCAAGCGTAGAAGAATTCCCATATGCAATCCGTACTGTATCTGAGACCTTTGAGTCAAACGGATCTACCTCCCAGGCAAGTATCTGTGCATCCACCATGTCTCTTGAGGCTGCCGGTGTACCGATTAAGAAGCCGGTTGCAGGTATTTCCTGTGGTCTTGTAACAGGTGACACAGATGATGACTATATCGTTCTTACTGATATCCAGGGACTTGAGGACTTCTTTGGCGACATGGACTTCAAGGTAGCCGGAACTCATGACGGTATCACAGCGATTCAGATGGATATTAAGATCCACGGTCTTACAAGACAGATCGTAGAAGAAGCAATCAGACGTACTAAGGAAGCAAGAGAGTACATCCTTAATGAAGTTATTGAGAAATGTATCCCTGCACCTCGTACAACTGTTGGAAAATATGCTCCGAAGATCATCCAGATCCAGATCGATCCTCAGAAGATCGGTGATGTTGTTGGCCAGAGAGGTAAGACCATCAACACCATCATCGAGCGCACAGGCGTTAAAATCGATATCACAGATGAGGGTGCTGTATCTATCTGCGGCGTAGATGACAAGAACATGCAGGAAGCAAAGCGCATGGTTGAGATCATTGCTTCTGACTTCGAGCAGGGACAGATCCTTACCGGACAGGTTGTAAGCATCAAGGAGTTTGGCGCATTTGTTGAGTTCGCACCTGGCAAAGAGGGAATGGTTCACATTTCCAAGATCTGCAAGGAGAGAATCAACCGCGTAGAGGATGTTCTTACACTTGGAGATAAGGTAACTGTTGTATGCCTTGGAAAAGACAAGATGGGAAGAATGAGCTTCAGCATCAAGGATGTTCCGGCAGAGGCAAAATAAGAATAAAATGCAAGGCCACTGTGTATGAAAAGCACAGTGACAGCTTGGGGGATGCCGGACAGATGTGCCCGGCATTCTTTATATCTGCTGCAGAGTCGGAGCTTTGGAAAAGGCGTCTGCACGGGACAAACAGGAGGAAACATGAAAAGAATTGCAAAATTTCATAAAGTAAGTAAAGAGCGCTTTGTGGCAGACTGGATGGATACTTTTGAGGGCGTGTCTGCTGATGAGGCAGAGAAGATTTATGAGGGAATCCGTCTTCCAAGACGAGCTACTGCCGGAAGCGCAGGCTATGATTTCTTTTCCCCGGCTGATTTTACCATCAAGCCAGGAGAGACCATCAAGATTCCGACCGGGATCCGTGTGGAGATGGATCAGGAGTGGGTGCTGAAATGCTATCCAAGAAGCGGCCTGGGATTTAAATTCCGTCTGCAGCTGAATAATACGGTGGGGATTATTGACAGCGATTATTTTTATTCTGACAATGAAGGTCATATTTTTGCCAAGCTGACAAATGACACCAATGAGAACAAAGTGGTAGAATTGAAGGCAGATACAGGCTTTATGCAGGGAATCTTCGTTGAGTATGGGATTACCGTAGACGATGATGTGACAGATGTGAGAAATGGCGGGTTTGGAAGTACGACGAAGTAACCCGCTGCGGCATCCTCGCAGTTTTATGGGAAATACAAAAGCAGGTAAATGTGATGAATTTATCAATCACAGATACCTGCTTTTATTGTTCTTAAGCTTTTTTCAAATTTTGCAGAAAGCCTTTTTCAAACAGGCTCCCGCAGGAAATCTCTTTAAAGACCACCGGGAAGATTACTTTGATGCTCCCGCAGGAAATTTCTTTAAAGATCACCGGAGAGATTACTCTAAAGGTGTTCCGGCAGCTTCTGCTTCCCGCGCATTCTGTAAAACAGTGTCAAATGCGATAGCAGCCTTATTGTACTCTTCGTCGCTTTCAATATTGGAAAGCATGGGAGCACCCTCTGCAGTGCGGGTGAAGGAATACAGATAAACTTCACCGTCATGATTCTGGCCCTCTTCGTCAAGAGGAAGAAGCGCAATATACTCCTTTGCATCTACCGGGAAAATGGTAAGGATGGCGCATTCTACCTCAGTATCATCCTCCATGGTAAGAGTAATGGTGCTGTGCTGGTTTGCGTCAGTGCTGCATCCGCCGCATGTGGAACAGTCGGAACCGCCGCAGGATGAGCTGCTTCCACAGCTGCTGCAGGAGTTTGTCATATCTGAATCACTCATTAAAAATACCTCACTTTATAAAAAATTTGTATTTATATGTTACCTGTGAAAAAACATGTTCATGCTGTAAAACAAGGTAACACCGGGACTTCTTTAGCTTCGTTTTCACTGGTAACGGTATGCCCGGACAATATTTAGATTGTACCAGAAAAATAGGGTTTTGTGAATAGGGAAATCTGTGTTATAATGAAGAAAGTGTTAGAATATATTGAATATTCACAGGCAATATCCTATGAGAGGTTTTTTGTGAATGAAGTTCACTGGAAACTTTGAAAAAATGGGCAAAATCATGTACAGAAGGATTTTTGTGCATCAAATAAATTTTTACAGATTGGAGAACAACATGAAGCTTGTATCATGGAACGTAAATGGAATCCGTGCCTGTATCACCAAGGGCTTTGAAGAAAGCTTTGCGAAGCTGGACGCAGACATTTTCTGTCTTCAGGAGACCAAATGTCAGGAGAACCAGGTGAAGCTGGAGCTTCCAGGTTATTATCAATATTGGAATTACGCGAACCGCAAAGGATATTCCGGAACAGCTGTTTTTACAAAAAAAGAACCGTTGTCCGTGACCTACGGACTTGGAATAGAGGAACACGATAAAGAAGGACGTGTGATCACTGCAGAGATGGACGATTTTTATCTGGTTACCGTATATACGCCCAATTCCCAGTCAGAGCTTCGAAGACTGGAATACCGCATGGAATGGGAAAGAGATTTTCTGGCTTATCTTCTGAAGCTTCAGGAGAAAAAGCCTGTGATCTGCTGTGGAGACATGAATGTGGCACATCAGGAAATTGACCTGAAGAATCCTAAGACCAACCGGATGAACGCAGGCTTCACAGATGAAGAGAGAGCCTGCTTTACCAGAACTCTGGAAGCTGGATTTATTGATACATTTCGTTACTTTTATCCGGAGCTTGAGGGCGCCTACTCCTGGTGGTCTTACCGATTTAAGGCAAGAGAGAAGAATGCCGGATGGAGAATTGATTATTTCATCACCTCTCCGTCCTTGAAAGAGAATCTGGAGGATGCGAAGATTCACAGCGAGATAATGGGGTCCGACCATTGTCCTGTAGAACTGGATCTGAAATTTTAGACCATAGGGAGTCCTGTATGGCAGGATCTGGGGATAAACAGATATCATCGGATGATTTTATTTCATGAGAAAGATTGCATTGTGCAGATTCCCTTTGGGAAACGTGCTCTGTGTACAAAAATGGCTACAGACGAGACAGCAGACAAAGACAGGAGGGCTTATAAAGTGCCAATACCGGGAAATAAGAGCGTGGTTGTGACATACGGTTATCCTCTTTTACTTGGGGTAACCCAGATGGCAGATGGATATAATTTTGCAGTGGAAGCGGAAGAGGATTCTGAGGTTTACCTGCTCCTTTACAGGAAGAGGGGAAGAGAGCCCTTTTATGAGCTTCTTCTGGATGAAAAATATCGTACAGGACGGATTTTTTCTGTCTTTATGAAAAAATTAAATGTAACCAATCTGGAGTACAATTTTAAGATAAACGGGGAAATCTATCTGGATCCCTGTGCCAGCAGGATCAGCGGAAGAGAGCATTTTGGGGCAGCGTGGGAGGAAGATCCACACAAGGTGCGCTGCGGCTTCTGGTCCGGAAATGGTTATGACTGGGGGGATGAGAAAGCACCGGAAACAGACTTTGAAGATATGATCCTCTATAAAGTACATGTCCGGGGATACACCAGGCAGGCTAAGCTGCCGACAGGTCTCCGGGGAACTTTTTCCGGTCTGGTACAGATGATCCCATACTGGCAGGAGCTTGGCATTAATACAGTAGAGCTTATGCCGGCCTATGAATTTATGGAGGTGGTTCCGCCAAAGGAGCCAGACGGTCTGGTTTCCCAGAAGGGGAAAAAAGACGAGGTAAATTACTGGGGATATGGAAATGGTCTTTATTTTGCGCCAAAGAGTGCTTATTGCGCTACCCGGGATCCCCACAGGGAATTTTGTGACATGATCAGGGCTTTTCACAAAGCAGGGATTGGCTGTATCATGGAAATGTATTTTCCGGCGGAGGTTAATCCTTTAATGGCACTTCGTGCAGTGCAGTTCTGGAAACAGAATTATCATGTGGACGGCTTTCATATTCTGGGAAAAGGGGCACCTCTTGACCTGATCATGAAGGACGGACTGCTTGCAGGAACGAAGATCATGGCAGAAGGAATGGATACGGCTGCTCTTTATAAGAACCGCAGACCAGAAAAGCGCTGCTTTGCGGAATATAATCTGGGATTTTTGCAGGATATGCGCAGATTCCTGAAAAGCGATGAGGATATGGTTCCGGCTGTGCAGTACCGCATCCGTCATAACCCGGATGACCATGGAGTGATCAATTATATCACCTGCCAGGACGGTTTTACTTTAAATGACCTTGTTTCCTACAATTATAAGCACAATGAGGCAAATGGGGAAGGCAATAACGACGGCAGCAGCTATAATTATTCCTGGAATTGCGGTATTGAAGGACCAAGCCGGAAGCAGTGGATCCGTCAGATGAGGGAGCGCCAGATGCGTGCAGCTTTTGCCATGATGCTGTTTTCCCAGGGAGTGCCCATGATCTATGGCGGTGATGAGATCGGCAATTCCCAGGAGGGAAACAATAATGCTTACTGTCAGGACAATTCCATTGGCTGGATAGACTGGCGGGGACTGCGGAGAAATGCCAGTATGCTTGCCTTTGTAAAAAAGGCAGTTGCACTTCGGAAGGCTCATCCTGTCCTTCATATGAGTGAGAGCATGAAAGAAGCAGATTACCTGGGCAAGGGATTTCCGGATATGTCTTTTCATGGAGAACGTGCATGGTTCTGCAACATGGAAAATACCAGCCGCATGATCGGCGTGATGCTGTGCGGGGCATATGCAAAGCTGCCGGACGGAAGTGAGGATGATTTCCTTTATACAGGCTATAATTTTCACTGGGAAACCAGGAATATTGCTCTTCCCAATCTGCCAGAGGGGATGGAGTGGAAGAAAGTGATGGATACCGGAGATCTGACCTGTGACGGATTTTATGGGGAAAATGGCCAGGTCTATGAAAGAGCCGTGGAGGTGGGACCGCGTACAGTGGTTGTACTTCAGGGGGTGAAGAAACCGGAGACTGAAAGAAAGCATACTGGCAAAGGAAAAAAGAATGAAAAACTGCCAGGCGCAGAAGCGAAGAAAACTGCAGCTTCAGACAATACTGTGACAGAAGCTGAGAATAAGGAAAGGAGGTCCGGCGACAATGCATCCATGGCTTCACTTTAAAACAATCACAAAGCATAAGCTGATGGTTATGCACTATTGCTTCCGAATCGGACTTTACAAGCAGGGGCTTCTCCATGACCTTTCCAAATATACCCCGTCGGAATTTCTGGTGGGCTGCAAATATTATCAGGGAAACAGAAGCCCAAATAACGCAGAACGTGAGGATACGGGCGTGTCTACCGCCTGGCTCCATCATAAAGGGCGCAATAAGCATCATTATGAGCATTGGGTGGATTATTCCATAAATGATCCGGAGCATGTGATCATGGGGGCGAAAATGCCCCGCAGATATGTGGCAGAGATGGTGATGGACCGGATCAGTGCCTCCAGGACTTATCTTGGGGACGCATATGACAATCACAAGCCGCTGGAATATTTCCTGAAAAGCAAGCCGAAGCTGTGGTTTGTACATCCCCAGACGAAAAAAGAGTTAGAGGGGCTGCTTCGAATCCTCAATGACAAGGGGGAAGAAAAGGCTTTGTGGTATATTAAGCATGTTTATCTGAAAGGGAAGGATAAGTAGTTTCATATTCCGTGTTTATCAACCGCAGACTTTCAAAAAAATATACAATATCACTTGCACTTTCATACTCTTCTGTGGTAAAGTATGAAATATGTTATTTTGCTGTCCGGATGATTTGGTGACAGCAGATTTTATAACAGAGGAGGAGAAAAAATTGAGTGGTACAACAGTGATAATTCTGATTGCTTTTGTGTTTTACCTTGCCATGATGATCGTCATCGGCGCGGTTTACATGAAAAAGACCTCCAGCTCAGAGGATTACTTCCTTGGAGGACGAGGACTGAACGGATGGGTGGCAGCCCTTTCTGCACAGGCTTCTGATATGAGCGGATGGCTTCTGATGGGTCTTCCCGGAGCCATTTATTCTTTTGGATCCGGACAGATCTGGATCGCGGTAGGACTTTTTATCGGAACTGTTCTCAACTGGATCTGTATTTCCGGAAGACTTCGTAAATACACCATCGCAGCAAACAATTCCATGACGATCCCGGCATTTTTCGAGAACCGCTACCGTGATAAGAAAAAGATCCTGCTTCTGATCTCATCAGTGGTAATCGTAATCTTTTTTCTGGTGTATACAGCTTCTGCGCTGGCAGCAGGCGGTAAGCTGTTCAATACCGTATTTGGGCTTGATTATCACATAGCACTTGCCATTGGAGCAGCGGTTATTCTTTGCTACACCTTCATGGGCGGCTTTATGGCGGTATGTGTAACAGATTTTGTGCAGGGAACCCTGATGCTTATCGGACTTCTTGTGGTTCCGCTGGTGGCATATTTCCTGCTTCCAGGCAATCTTACAGACCTGATTTCCCAGAGCGGTGTGACTGGTGGTGCAGGCGCTTATCTGAATCCATTTATGAATGGAGACAGGCCATATACTTTTATAGAGATATTTTTCCAGCTGGCATGGGGCTTTGGATACTGTGGAATGCCTCACGTACTGGTAAGATTTATGGCAGTTAAGAATGAGAAAGAATTAAAGAAATCCTGGGCGATTGCCATTGTATGGGATCTTCTTTCTCTGTCAGCTGCATTTGCAATCGCTGTGATCGGAAGAGCTTATCTGCTTCCTGTTATTCTTGGGGAGAACGGAGCTGCTTCTTCTGAGAGCGTATTTATTGAGATGATCCGTAAGGTGTTTACTTCAGAGCTTGCGCTTCCGTTTATCGGCGGACTGTTCCTTTGCGGAATCCTTGCAGCGATTATGTCCACAGCGGATTCCCAGCTTCTCGTAACTGCTTCGGCAGTGTCTGAGGATCTGTATCACAGCTTTATCAAGAAAGATGCTGACTCTAAGGAGATTCTGAAAGTAAGCCGTATTACGGTTATCGTGATCGCAGTGATTGCATTTGTCATTGCCTGGAATCCGGACAGCAGTATTATGGGACTGGTTTCCAATGCATGGGCAGGACTTGGTTCCGCGTTTGGACCGATCGTGGTAATGTCCCTGTTCTGGAGAAGAACCAATCTTCCGGGTGCCATTGCAGGTATGGTGACTGGCGGACTTACTGTTATTATCTGGGACTATATTCCGTTAGTTGGAGGACAGACACTGGGAACCTATACAGGACTTTATTCCCTGGCAGTTGGTTTCCTGTTCAGTCTGGTGATGATCGTGATCGTCAGCCTTGTTACGAAGGCTCCATCTAAAGAAATCACAGATGAGTTTGACAGAGTTGCTGCGAAATAATGCGGTTGCATGATCGTTGACCATCGTGAAGCGTGTTACTGTGAACGGAGTGAACAGTAACAAAGTTTATAAAAAAGGTAGTCCTTACATGGAAAGGGCTACCTTTTTTTCTGAAAATTTGTTATAATAATAACATCTTTATCCGGGAAGGAAAGACATTCTATATCAATGTCTGGCAGAAAATGGACGTAATAAATCTGCATTCCCATAACAGAAAGGGGCAACACAAGATGAAGAAATATGATTATTTAATTGTAGGAGCCGGACTTTTTGGAGCTGTATTTGCTCACGAAGCTACTAAGAAGGGCAAGACCTGCCTGGTGATCGACAAGCGTGCTCATATCGGCGGTAATATTTACACAGAGGAAGTAGAAGGCATCCAGGTCCACAAGTATGGTGCACATATTTTCCATACCTCTAAGAAGGAAATCTGGGACTATGTGAACCAGTTTACAGAATTTAACCACTTTGTAAATTCACCTATTGCGGTGTATAAGGATGAACTGTATAACCTTCCGTTTAATATGAATACATTCCATCAGCTCTGGGGAGTTCGGACTCCGGCAGAGGCGAAGGCGAAGATTCAGGAGCAGATCAGCCGCATGCACATCACACACCCGAAGAACTTGGAAGAGCAGGCACTTGCGCTGGTGGGACAGGATGTGTATGAGAAGCTGGTAGAGGGCTATACCCGCAAGCAGTGGGGAAGAGAGTGTAAGGAACTTCCGTCCTTTATTATCAAGAGACTTCCTCTTCGTTACACCTATGATAATAACTATTTTAAGGATCCCTATCAGGGTATTCCGAAGGGTGGTTATACTCGTATTATCAAGAAGCTTCTGGAGGGTGTCCAGGTTTGTCTGAAGACGGATTTCTTTGCAAACAGAGAAGAGCTTACCGCACAGGCAGATAAGATTCTCTTTACCGGTATGATTGATGAATTTTATGATTACTGCTATGGTGAGCTGGAGTACCGTTCCCTGCGTTTTGAGACAGAAGTGCTTGATATGGGGAACTATCAGGGAAATGCGGTTGTGAACTATACCGATTATGAGGTGCCCTATACCCGTATTATTGAGCATAAGCACTTCGAGTTTGGGACACAGCCGAAGACTGTTATCACAAGAGAATATCCGGCAGCATGGGAGAAGGGAAAAGAGCCATATTATCCCATTAATGATCCGAAGAATGACGAGCTCTTTGACAAGTACGAGCGCCGTGCATTAGAAGAGAAGAATGTACTCTTTGGCGGACGACTGGGCATGTACCGCTATATGGATATGGACAAGGTAATTGAGGAAGCTCTTAATATGGCTGAGACCGAGCTGACCTACGAAGAAGTATAAAGGAGAATACTATGGATACCCCGACTATTACACAATACTACAGAGAATCGGACCCGGCCAGACGTCTGGCACTTTTGAATATGTCCATTGAGGCAGGAGAGGAGCCAGAGCTGAATCAGATCCGCAGAGAGCTTTGGGACATCCGTTATCAGGATCCGTCTGAGCTTGGCGGTGATACTCGTGCAGATGGTTTTATCGCACTGTGGATGCTGATGGAGTTTAATAAAGACAGCGGCAAGCGCTTTATGGGAGTCCGCGGCGGACGTAAGGAGATCATGAAACAGCTGAATAAAATGAAATTCCAGGAAATCTGCGCCAAGGGTAAGGATTATGAAGAGCTTCTTTACAGAGAGTGCTGTCATATGGTGAAGACTTATATGGAGCTTAGTGAGTCGGATAAGGCTTATAACAGCACACTGTTTGGGATTATGAAAATGAGTAGTGAGCGCGCCAAGGACAAGCTGAAAGCGGATATTTATGATACTGCCGTGGTGCTTCCGCAGACATTGAAGATGGAAGAAGAGCTTGGAATCGTCACCCGCGCCGCCCGGGAAATGTACGAACTGCATTTTCCAGGCGAGGGAAGCCTGGGCGCAGACAGATAACATGCCAGGCGAAAAAGCCTGACATGTATAAAAGATATAAAATTATAAAGTCCTTAATACCGCAGCAGTCTCCGAATCTGGAGCTGGCTGCGGTATTTATTATGCAGCTCCAGCCCCAGTGCCTTCTCACATGCATCCAGAATCATATCATAATAGGTAAACTGATAAATATTTCCTGCAATCTGCACACAATTATACCGCTGCAAAGAAGTCCCAATCTGTTCCATGGAAAACTGGAAATCAAGCTTCGCCTGCAGCATACGCATTAAAGTAAAGGACACAAACCCAATCACAAAATGGGCATTGATCTTATCCGGTGTCCAGATGAAGATAGCAGAGGAGTCATACTGGCTTTTGGAATCAAGGAAAATTTTCTCCATATGGCGAAGTCCGCTGAAAAGACGATAAGGGGCAAGGTTATCTACCTCCAGATTATCAGTAGCAATGGCAGTATATCCGTCCAGCTTCAGTCCGGTACGCCTTCCGGAAGACTCCCTGGCAAGGCGCTGTTGTCTGGCCTGAAGCTCATGGTAATATACAAATTGTTTTTCCCTATCCTCAAAAATCCGCTCTTTATAAAGAAGAGGGATGGTTTGATGCTTTTCATTCAGAATTTTCATTTCCTGATAACCATCCTTCAGAACCCAATCCTTAAATTCTGCATTCGCAGTATGTACAGGCAGACCATAAATATATCCGTCTGCCGGTACTCCATTGCAAATAAAAGGCTCCTCCTCCGGACGTGCAGGTGCAGTATTATAAAAACGGGTTCTGGGATTTTCTCTCTTTAATTGCTTTACGGCATTAAAAACAGACTGGTTCAACACAGTACCACTGGTAGACAGGTCATATGCAATGGGAATTCCATTTCTGTCCGTGAGAAGATCCAGGTGAAGGGTGGAATCTGTACGTCTGGCATTGGGCTGCGTGTCAGAGGGCATGCTTCCCGGAATGGAAAAATTATAGTTGGTGTGATCCAAAAAAGCAGAAGTGGTATCTCTGGAAAGGATGCTGCCAGAATGCTCATAAATCCACTTCTGCAGATCTTTTTGCAGTTTCACAATAACATGAAAGGCAGAATCCAGGTCTTCGTCTGAGATGCTTCCGGATTCTTCGAAGTAGATTCCTTTTTCAATAGCTTCATTCCAGGTACAATTCGGGTAAAGCGCACGGGAAATGACCATATATCGGAAAAGCTCTTCTATATTATAGGGGAGAGATAGATTCCAGGTCCTGGTACGCCAGAAAATGTCAAGCTGAAGCTCCTTATAAAGGTATTTCAGAATGCCGTAGCCTACATTTTTCAGAGAGTGCTCTCCCGGTGAGAGAGCAGCAGTAAGGTCAACATATACCACAGAGTTCTTTTTGGCTTCTCGCTCCTGGTTCATATCAGCCACAACCTTCTCGAAATGGCTGATGGGATCCGGGTAATCCTTCTTTAAATCTTCCAGATATCCCAACCCCATAATGGTTTTCTGACGAGTGGCTTTCTTCTCTTTATCGTAGTAGGATTCGGTGATGGCAAGGTAAGTTCCCTTTGCCTTAGGGGTCTTTTTGAGAAACATAGGGGGTCCTCCTGTATGCTTTATCATTTGAAAATGAAGATGGTGCGTATTCCTTGTTTGTCAATTGTATAAGTGCATTGGTTTTCTGGCATTTATTATAGCACACGAAAGAGCATACATCAAGATACACCATGAATAAATACGAAAATTGGAGCGAATATAGTTTAGAAAACAGGGAGTGAAATTGTGCAAAATGATGAAATTCAAACAGGGGAAAATGGAGTAAACATGTAGTTTTTTTGTCCTGTGAAAACAGAAAAAATAAGAAATTGTGTGTTTTTTTCAATAAAAAGTCAAAAATAGCGACAGTACACTAAAATACACACTATAAAAATACGAAAAAAAGACCGATTCGTGCCCGGTTTCTTAGTGAAACAGCAGAAAACAGGGATTTTTCAGGTGATCATAAATTATTGCTCCTTTAAAATCAGTGTGATATGATGATGAAAATGGGTTTGGGGCTGGTTCTGCCTGCAAAACCACACTGAAAAAAAGGAAAACCCAATCTTAAAAAGGAGGCTGTAACATGAAAAAGAATTCAAGGCTGAAATCGTTTTTTGCCATACTTCTGGCGGTATCTATGATATTCCAGCAGTCTAGTCTGACTGTTCTGGCAACGGACGATACCTACGTTGAGGACGCGACGGCAACACCGACTCCGTCTGAAAACGAAGCAGAAACATACGCAACAGAGGGAGCGGAACCGGTTGCTGAGAAACAGGAAGAACCTCAGCAAGTGCAGGAAACTCCTGCTGCGGAACAAGCTCAAGAGCCAACGGAAGCACCTGCCGAGCAGCCAACAGAGGCGCCTGCAGCAGCTCCGACAGAAGCACCTGCAACAGAGCCCACAGCGGCACCTGCAGAAGTGACGGAAGCACCTGCAGCACCGGAAGCTACAGCAACACCAGCTGCCGAGGCAACTGCAACTCCTACACCAGAAGTCAGCGCGTCCCCAAGTGAGACACCAACACCGGAGGTTACGGAGACACCTGCTGAGACTACAGAATTTTCTGATGTGTCAGTAGACAATGCAATTGCTAATGTAAGTCTTTCTACACCAATCAGTGAAAAGGCAGTTTTTGTTGCGAAACAGTATGATGAAGATTCAGAGTATTTTGATAATGCAATCGGTGCAGTAATGAACTGGGCAGGACAGAATAATCTGGCACTTACCGAGTCTGTTGTTTATGATTTGCATTTTGAAAACGAAGACGGAACTCCTTACCCATATGGAGACAATGCTACTGTTAATCTTCAGTTTAACAATCCGATCTTAAATGAGCTGGAATATGACAATGTAGAAAATGTAAAAACATATGTGCTTCATATTACAGAAAATGGAGTACAGGATGTAAATGGTGGTATTGCGCAGAACGGAAATGGAGAAGTAACAGGTGTTACAATTCAGACGAATGGATTTTCTCCGTTTGTGATAATAAAGGCGGGAGAGGCTCTCACTACTGGAGAGGGTTCCACTGTTGGAGAGAATTCCACTGTTAATATTAGTACTCTTCCTAGTGCATGGATCAAAACAGAAAGTGTTCAGAAAAAAACAAATGAAGTGTGGGCTGATATCAGCCAAAGTGAAAGTCTGGATCAGAACAGTGTCTATCGTTTAAATGTTACATATGAAATTCCTAATACTGAGAAGCCAACAAGTGACATAAAATATGAATACTCGTTACCATCTGTTTTTAACTCAGTTCAGTCTTCAGGAGATATTTTAAATAACAGTAATGAGATAATGGGTACTTATAATGTGACTGATGGAAAGATTGTGCTGGATATTTCTGCTGCTGCAATTGCTTCTTTATCGAATCTTCAAGGTTTTTTTAGCTGTGAATTTAAATTTGATAAAACTCAAATCACAACTAACAAAACAATTACTGTAGTATATCCGGTTACACAAAAGACAGAGGTATTCCAGTTTCAGGAGGATACCAATAGCTACTTAACTACTGAGAAAAAGCAGTTAGATGTAGATTATAAAAACGGAAAAATAAAATATCAGATTTCTGTCAAGGCAAGTGATGCGGAGAATAACGTGGTTATTACAGACCAGCTTGGAGATGGACTTTCTTTTGATAAATCTAGTGTTATAGTAAAAAAGAATGACTCCAAAGTGAATATAACGCCAGTCTATTCATCAGATGAAAAAACAGCAACCTTTAATCTGGGGAATATGACGGCTAATGATAATTATGTAATCGAATATTGGACATCAATTATTAACTATGACAGTATATATAATAATGGAAATAATGAAGTTGTTATTACAAAGAGCAATTCATATACATACCAGTCAGAAGGGAAAAATGAAATATCCGGGAATCAGGTTATAAATACATTTACAAAAAAATGGGTAACAAAGAACGGAAGCTATAATTCTGAGGAGAAATCAATTGACTGGACAATTACCATAAATGAGGGAAGTCCGTTAAATATCAACGGTGCTGTTATCAAGGATGTTCCTGGCGTGAATGTCTCAATTCCAGATGATACCGTTGTAACTGTAAAAAGAGACGATGGAACTTCTTTTACAATTACGGGAAAACAGCTTAAAGACGGATATAAAATTACAGATACGGAGTATATGGGAAAATATGTGCTTACTTATACAACAATTTTGCCCAGCAATGTTCAATCTGTTATTGGTAACGTTAATGTAAGTAATAGTTATGAATTTAATAATGGAAAAGGTCAGAATACGACTGGTTCAAAAGAAATTGGTGTAGAGCCGCTTCCTGCTGTAACAAAGGAATGCACTTATTATACAAATAATAACAATGGTGCGAATACTGCAGACTGGAAAGCAACTATAATAATCACATCCAGTGGCACACATGTATTTTATGACGAATTAAAAGATGATATGACTTTAGTGGCTGATTCAGTTAAGATTACAGATGAGACCGGAAAAGAAGTATCAAAAGAAGTAGTGGCTGATAACGGACAAAAAAGCTTTCACATTACATTTGCGGACGAGACAGTCGAAAATGGGAAACAGAAAAAATATATAATTACCTATAAAAGCAATTACGATTATAATAAAATACCTACTACTGGCTCTGTGTCAAATACCAGATATACTTATCATAATCAATGTAAATTAGATGATAATCCTTGGGTGGAAGCAAAATTTACAGTACAGGGAGGTGAAATATTTTATAAACAAAAAGCTGATGAAGCTGAATATGACGCTGTAAATAAGACAATTAAGTATAAAATAGTGGTGAACTGGGCAAATGTTGATTACTCGGGAAAAGAAATTGTAGTGAAGGATGTACTTCCGGAGGGAACAACTTTTGACTGTATTGCTAGCATGTATGAAAAAAATGGAAATAATTTTCCGGATGTCGATCCCAGCAGCGTTGTATCTGTTGATACATCAGAAAGTGGGGTTGTATACTTCAGGTTTCGTGATATTGGTTCAAAAACATATGGTTTTAATTATAAGCTAAAGGTAAGCGATGATTACTATAAAACCAATCAAAAAGTGAATTTTAAAAACAATGCTGCATTGCTTGTTGATGGAACGGTTGCGAAAGAAGGTTCTCATACAGTAACTGTTGAATTTAATGCGCTGAAGAAAGATTCCCAGCAGTATATGGATTCAGGTAATAATAAGACTAATTTTGTTAAATATATTGTTACCATTAATCCGGCTGCAGTTCAGCTTTTGCCAGATACGATGACAGCGGGTGGTCTGACATTGACAGATATTGTTCCTGATAATCTGACTCTGGTTATCAACAAATCGTTTCCAATGACTTTGAAAAATATAAAAGATCAGAATGACAAACCTGCTTTAAATTATTCATATGATAGCTCTACAAGACAGCTGGTTGTACACGTACCTGATGGAAAGGCTTTGGAACTGGTATTTTATGCGCAGTTGTCAGGTAAAACCGGAAATATAGATGTAAGCAATACTGTAAATCTTAGCGGTGGAACCTCTTACAGTGTGTCATCAACAGATAATAAAAAATATCAGATTGTACAGTCTTCAGCAGGATTAAATGGAGATGATCAGCACATCAGATTGAAGAAAACCCGGGAAGATGCCAGCACTGCTTTGGCAGGTGCGAAATTTGATATTGTAAAGGTTAACATTAGCGATGAAGGGGCTGTAACTACTGAAACGATAGGAAACAACTTGGAGGTTGATGCCAACGGTAGTCTGGTTTATCCAAGAGAAAATAGCAATGATCCGGCTTTGCTTGCGGATACATTGTACTATTACCAGGAAGTGGAGGCGCCGCAGGGATATCAAAAAGATTCTACAAAATATTATTTCTGGAATCCGGGAAATGCTAAAGAACAGTTAAAGATTAAAATTCAAAATGCTGTGAACTCTGGAAAGCTTGATTCGAATACACAGAATGCAAACACTAATTTGTATGGAGAGATTATTGTGACGAATAAGCTTGTTCCACCAACAGCGACACCAACAGCGACACCAGTGCCGACAGCGACACCAGCGCCGACAGCGACACCAACAGCGACACCAGTGCCGACAGCGACACCAGCGCCGACAGCGACACCAACAGCGACACCAACAGCGACACCAGTGCCGACAGCGACACCAACAGCGACACCAGTGCCGACAGCGACACCAGTGCCAACAGCAACACCG
>NZ_CAXUBQ010000010.1:59696-140883 GCF_964249465.1 Ruminococcus sp. Marseille-P328
CCGACACCAACACCAGTGCCGACAGCGACGCCAACACCAACAGCGACGCCGACACCAGTGCCGACAGCGACACCAGTGCCAACAGCAACACCGACACCAACACCAGTGCCGACAGCGACGCCAACACCAACAGCGACGCCGACACCAGTGCCGACAGCGACACCAGTGCCGACAGCGACACCAGTGCCGACAGCGACACCAACACCAGTGCTGACAGCGACACCGACACCAGTGCCAACAGCGACACCGACACCAGTGCCAACAGCGACACCAGTGCCAACAGCAACACCGACACCAACAGCGACACCAACACCGATGATAGAGGCAACGGGTGAGCTGAAAGTGGATGCGGTAAAGAAATTGGTTTCAGCAGAAACTCCGCTTCAGGCAGGTCAGTTTGAATTCGAACTTATTGAAATTAAAGACAAAACAGAGAATGTAATCCAGACTCAAAGCAATGATGCAGAGGGAAAAGTAGAGTTTGCTCCGATTAGTTATCAGCTTAATGGAGAAAAGAACGATCTTGGTACCTACAAGTACAAAGTACGGGAAGTAAAAGGTGACGCAGCAGGTTACACCTACGACGACACCATCTACACCATCAACGTAACCGTAGAAGACGCAGGCAACGGTACCTTAACCGTAACCCCAGTCATCCATTCCTCCAAGGCAACTTCCGAGGATGCCACTGTAACAGGTATGGAATTTACCAACACCTACACCACATCTGGTCAGATCGCTCTTGGTGCAACCAAGACTCTGGAAGGCCAGACACTGGAGGCAGAGCAGTTCAGCTTCCAGGCAACAGAAATGGATGCAGATGGAAAGGCAGTAGAAAATGGTTACAGCGAAACTGTGAAGAATGCTGACGGCGGTGCCATCACATTCCCAATCATCACATACAAGCAATCCGGAACCCATTATTACCAGATTACTGAAGTAAAAGATGAGAAACCGGCATATCAGTATGATGAAAGCAAATACGTTGTAAAAGTAGACGTAACAGACGACAATGCAGGCAAGTTAACAGCGAAAGTTACTTCTGTTACAAAGAACGGCGAACCTGTAAAGAGTGAAGATCTCACTGGAGCAGTTACCTTCACGAATACCTACAGTGCTTCCGCTGACCTTGAACTGAAAGCCCAGAAGTCCATGAAGGTAGAAGCTGAACAGATTGGAACCTTCGAATTCGAACTGAAAGATGCAGATGGCAAGGTAATTGAGACAGTTAAGAACGACGAAAAAGGTGCGATCAGCTTCAGCAAGCTTTCCTATACAGAGAAAGATGCTGGTAAGACCTTTACCTACACCGTAAACGAAAAGCTCCCATCAGAGGCAGACACCTACGTATACGACAAGAATGTTTATACAGTAACTGTAAATGTAGAAGACAACCGTGACGGAACTCTGAAGCTTACCACCAAGGTAAATGGAGAAGATTACACCGAGACAGCTATGAAATTTATCAACGATACTACCAAGGTTACCATTTCCAAGGTAGACGACACCACCCTGAAAGCTCTTGCAGGAGCAAAACTTCAGGTAGTAGATGACCAGGATAAGGTTGTGGAAGAGTGGACCTCAGATGGTACACCACATGTGATCACAGCGAAACTTGTTCTTGGCAAGACCTACAAACTGGTTGAGGCAGAAGCACCATCAGGATATGAGATCGCAGAGCCGATCACCTTCACTGTTGATGCAGATGACACCAAAAATGCAGTTGAGATGAAGGATGCCATGACAAGGAGCAAGACCGCTGCAATTGAGATCACCAAGGAACTGAAGCTGAACGATGCACTTGCAGGCGCTAAGGACATGACCTTCTACGCAGCACTTTTCGCAGATGCAGAATGCACAATTCCTGCTTCTGATGTAAAAGCACTTGAGTTTAAGAATGCAGCTTCTTCCACAGTTACCTTTACCAATCTGGATCTTGGAAGAACCTACTATGTAAGTGAGACGGATGTAACCGGAAAAGCAATTGATTCAGGCATGACGCCGGATGAAAAGGTTTATGTTCCGGTTTATCCACAGGGACAGGCAATCACTGTAACTGAGGATGGCGCAAAGAGCAGCATCACATTTGAGAACCAGTTCAGCGAATGGCCGGATGGATTCTACAAGATCGCGACTCTGAATGTAACCAAGAAGCTTCTTGGTGCAGATGGAAATGCCCTGGAAAGTGATGAGATTTTCTATGCAGGTATCTTTGATGACAAAGAGTGCACAACTCTTTCCACAAGAACGGAGAAGAACATCCTGACACTTGATCTTGCAGGCGGCTCAACAGTATCTGAGAGTACACAGGCAGTTGTAATACCGGATGAATCCTTTACGCTCTATGTTGCAGAGACAGATGCAGAAGGAAATCTGGTAGATGGTACAGACGGATTCAGATACGCAGTAACTGTTGAAAATGGAAATGTACTGTTTGATGAAAATAATCTCAATGCAGAGGTAACCATCATCAACCAGGAACAGCCGGAAGCAACACCTACTGTAACTCCTGAGGAGACAATAACTCCTACACCAACCCCAGGCACCTCCACAGGTGTTAAGACAGGTGATGACACACCAATCGGCTTCTATATGGCATTGCTCTTTGTTGCAGCTCTCGCAATCGAAGAAACAACCAGAAGACGCCGCAAAAAAGAACGGGATTAACAAATCACAATTAAATAATCAGAACCGCCCCTGCAGGAAGAATCCTACCAGATTCGCCCGCAGGGGCGGTTCTTTTTAAAAGAATTTTGTTGTAGTAAGATACTTTTTTGTGTGTTATACTAATGCAAGAAGTTGAAGATGCTCCGGAATTATCAGCTGCATTGTATAAAGCTTTTTAGAGCCTGTTTGAAAAATCATTCCCGCAATCTGCACGCCCCACTTTGCGGTATATTTTGCCCGAATTCGGTTGCCGTAGCCCGCTACGGCGCCCTTATCCGGACAAAATCTCCCACAAATTGTGACGCACATCTTGCAGAAAGCCTTTTTCAAACACGCTATAGTGCAGTATAATTCAGCATAATCGAAGAAATTAATTAAATACATCCCAATACCGGCTGTTTAAACAAACTGATTGGGCATTATTTGGAGGAAAAAATGAAAAAAGAGAACATTCCTGCATACGAGGTTTTGAAACAGGAGAATCTGACCGATATCCATTCCACCGGATATCTGGTTCGCCATAAGAAAACAGGAGCCAGACTGGTTCTGATCGAGAATGATGATGAGAATAAGGTATTTTCCATTGCCTTTCGTACCACGCCGAAGAACAGCACAGGTGTTCCCCATATTCTGGAACACAGCGTTCTGTGCGGTTCCCGCGAGTTTCCGCTGAAGGATCCATTTGTAGAGCTGGTAAAGGGCTCTCTGAATACCTTCCTGAATGCTATGACCTACCCGGACAAGACCTGTTATCCGGTGGCAAGCTGTAATGACCAGGATTTCCAGAACCTGATGCATGTGTATCTGGACGCTGTTTTTTACCCGAATATTTATAAGAAAGAGGAGATTTTCCGCCAGGAAGGATGGAATTACCATCTGGAGCAGAAGGAAGGTCCGCTCACATACAATGGCGTTGTATACAATGAGATGAAGGGTGCATTTTCTTCCCCGGACGAGGTGCTGGAAAGAGAAATTATGAACCATCTTTTCCCGGACAATACCTACGGCGTGGAATCCGGCGGCAATCCTGAGAATATTCCGGAGCTTTCCTATGAAGAGTTTCTGAATTTCCACCGTACCTACTATCATCCGTCCAACAGCTATATTTACCTTTACGGAAATATGGATATGGAAGAGAGGCTGCGATTTATTGATGAGAAATATCTGTCTGCATTTGAGGCTCTGGACGTAGATTCCAGCATTAAGGAGCAGGCTGCTTTTTCCCAGGTGAAGGACCTGCAGATCGAGTATCCCATTGCGGAGAATGAGGAAGAAGAGGATAACACCTACCTCTCCTACAACATGGTTGTGGGAAATGCCATGGACAGCACCCTGGGTGTGGCGTTTGATGTGCTGGATTATGCACTTTTAAGTGCGCCGGGAGCACCGCTGAAGCAGGCTCTTCTGGACGCCGGAATCGGTAAAGATATTTATGGCGATTACAGCGATGGCGTTCTGCAACCTTATTTCTCCGTGATCGCAAAGGGTGCCAGAACTGCCCGGAAAGAGGAATTTGTTTCCATTATCCGAAATTGCCTTCAGGACATTGTGAAAAATGGAATTGATAAGAAGGCGGTCCTTTCCGGAATTAATTACATGGAGTTCCGCTACCGCGAGGCAGATTTTGGACAGTTCCCCAAAGGTCTGATGTATGGACTGGATATTATGGGAAGCTGGCTTTATGATGATGAGAATGCTTTTTCCCAGGTAAAGCTTCTGGAGATTTATGATAAGCTGAAAATTGCAGTAAATGAAGGCTATTTCGAAAATCTGATCCAGAAATGGCTTCTGGACAACACCCATGGTGTGATCCTGACTCTTGTGCCGAAGCGTGGTCTTGCAGCCCAGCGTGAGAAAGAGCTGGCAGACAGGCTGGAAGCATACAGAAGCAGCCTTTCCGATGAACAGCTGGAAGAAATGGTAAGAAAGACAAAAGCCCTTGAGGCTTACCAGGAGTCTGAGGAGAGACCGGAGGATCTGGAGTGCATTCCTATGCTGAAGCGTTCCGATATCCGCAAAGAAGTGAATGGTTTTTCCAACGAAGAGCTTCAGGTGGAGAACAGTCTGTTCCTGTATCAGGATGTGTGCACCAATGGAATCGGTTATGTAAATATTATGTTCGAGATTAAGGATATGGCTGTTGAGAAGGTTCATTATCTTGGACTTTTGAAGTCTGTTCTCGGATATGTGGATACAAAGAATTACACTTACGGTCAGCTGTTTAATGAGACCAATGCCAGAACCGGCGGTATCCAGTGCGGCATAGATGTTTTTGACAAGGCGAACGACCCGGAAGCATTCCGTACCATGTTTACCATCCGGGGCAAAGCACTGTATTCCCAGATGGATTTCCTGTTCCAGATGATGGAAGAAATCCTGAATACTTCTAAGCTTTCAGATACCAGACGTCTTGGTGAGATTATCGGGGAGATCAGGTCCAGAGGACAGGCTTCCTTGATTGGCGCAGGCCATCAGACAGCAGTACTCCGCAGCGCTGCCTACGGTTCTCCAATGGCAGAATATCAGGATGAGATGGCAGGCGTTGGCTATTACAAATTTATTGAAGACCTTGAGAAGAATTTTCAGGAGAAAAAGGACGAGATCGTAGCCGGACTTCAGAATGCCATGGCAGAGATCATCCGAAAGGATTCCTTCATGGTAAGCTATACCGGAGAAAGAGAGTCTGTGGAACAGGTGAAGGCCCTAAGCGGTGCCCTGAAGAAGAGTCTGCCGGAGAGTACCTGTGAGGTTCCGGAAACTGCCATTACCTGCAGGAAAAAGAACGAGGGCTTTAAGACCTCCGGACAGGTTCAGTATGTGGCAAGAACCGGTAACTTTGTAAAAAAAGGCTTTACCTATACCGGTGCCCTGGAAATTCTGAAGGTTGCTTTAAGCTATGATTATCTGTGGATCAATCTTCGTGTAAAGGGGGGCGCATATGGCTGTATGAGTGGCTTTAAGAGAAGCGGGGAGAGTTATTTCGTTTCCTACAGAGATCCCCATCTTCGCAGAACTCTTGAAGTATATGAGGGTGTGCCGGAATATGTGCGTACCTTTGCAGCGGATGAACGTGAAATGACCAAATACATTATCGGTACTATCAGCGGAAAGGATGTCCCAAGAACGCCGCAGACACAGGGCGCCCTTGGCAGAATGGCTTATTTCCGAGGTCTCACTGTGGAGATGCTGCAAAAAGAGCGTGACCAGATCCTGAATGCTACGGTGGAGGATATCCATGCACTGGCTCCGCTGATCCAGGCAGTTCTCTCCGATGACCAGCTTTGTGTGGTTGGAAGCGAGAATGCAATCGAGAAGGCGAAGGATGTATTTATGGAGACCAAGCCGCTGGTAAGCTGTTGATAAAAGTTAAGAAAGATGAGGATATATTTTAATGACACCAGATTTTAAATCCGGATTTGTTGCAATTATTGGCCGCCCGAACGTTGGGAAATCTACCCTGATGAACCATCTGATCGGCCAGAAGATCGCGATCACATCTAAGAAGCCCCAGACCACCAGAAACCGCATCCAGACAGTCTATACCTGTGAGAAGGGACAGATTGTTTTCCTGGATACGCCAGGTATCCATAAGGCGAAAAATAAGCTTGGAGAGTATATGGTAGCCGTTGCAGAGCGTACCCTGAAAGAGGTGGATGCAATTATGTGGCTGGTTGAGCCGTCTACCTTTATCGGAGCCGGTGAGCGCCACATTGCAGAGCAGCTCCAGGGCGTTGGCGTGCCGGTCATTTTGATCATTAATAAGATCGATACAGTGAAAAAAGAGGAAATCCTTCCGGCAATCGATACGTACCGCAAGATCTGTGATTTTGCCGAGATTATCCCTTGCTCTGCACTCCGCGGACAGAATACAGAGGATATTATTGACAGTATTTTGAAATATCTTCCTTATGGACCCATGTTCTATGATGAGGATACCGTAACGGACCAGCCTCAGCGCCAGATTGTGGCAGAGGTGATTCGCGAGAAGGCGCTCCACGCACTGGATGCTGAGATTCCACATGGAATCGCAGTGGCAATTGACAAAATGAAGGAGCGTCCGGGCAAAAATCCTATGGTGGATATTGAGGCGACCATTATTTGTGAGAGGGATTCCCACAAGGGCATTATCATTGGAAAAGGCGGCGCCATGCTGAAGAAGATCGGCAGCAATGCCAGATTTGAATTGGAACGTATGCTGGATTCCAAGGTAAACCTGAAGCTTTGGGTGAAGGTGAAAAAAGACTGGCGTGACAGTGATTTTATGATCAAAAACTTTGGATATGATAAGAAGGAAATCTGAAAATGAGTGATCTGATCACGGTACAGGGAATTGTACTTTCTGCGCAGCCCGTGGGAGAGTATGACAAGCGGATCGTGCTTCTTACCAGGGAGCGGGGGAAGATTTCTGCTTTCGCCAAGGGCGCCAGACGGCAGAACAGCCCGTTTATGGCAGCTGTCAATCCTTTTGTGTTCGGGAATTTTACCCTGTATGAAGGGCGCAGCAGCTACAATCTGAACCAGGTGACCGTGACCCATCATTTTGTGGAGCTGGCCGCCAGACAGCCGGGAGTTTATTATGGCTATTACTTTCTGGAGCTGGCAGATTATTTCGGAAGAGAGGGCACAGATGAGAAGAATATGATGAATCTTCTTTATCTCACTGTGAAGGCTCTCCTGAATCCGGAAATCGATGACCGGCTGGTAAGGTGCATTTTTGAACTGCGAACTATGACGGAGCAGGGGCTGATGCCGGAGCTTTTCCGGTGTGTGAACTGTGGGGAGGAGATCGCCGGAAAAGAGAATCTGTTCTTTTCCCAGGAGGCACATGGGATCCTGGATGGGGACTGCCTGAAGAAAGCAAGCCCCGGAGAAGCCAGAACCGCCCGCCGGATTTCCCAGGCAGCACTTTATACCATGCAGTACATTGTAAGCTCGCCCATGACGAAGCTGTATAGCTTTACAGTGACCGAAGAGGTGCTGTGGGAGCTGGAACGGCATATTCAGCCTTATGTGGCAGGGAATACGGATAAGAAATTTAAGAGTTTGCAGATATTAGAAGTTATGATGTAAGTGGATTAGATGTTGCACATAACAGGAAAGTTGATTAACGTGCTTTGCTCTATACTTCGATAGCAGCACATGATTTGCTGCTTAAAAGTGCGGAAATTGTGTTTTTGCGGCAGAATGTACGGAATTGAGTACGCGGTAAAACTTTACAAAAAGAAAAGTTGCGAGTATAATGTTAGAAAATCATCTATCAAACAATGAGGAGAGATATCATGGAAAAAACAATGGATAAGATTATTGCTCTGGCAAAAGCAAGAGGATTTGTTTACCCGGGTTCTGAGATCTATGGAGGTCTTGCAAATACATGGGATTACGGCAACCTTGGCGTAGAGCTTAAGAATAATGTAAAGCGCGCATGGTGGCAGAAATTCATTCAGGAGTCTCCGTACAACGTAGGTGTTGACTGTGCCATCCTGATGAACCCGCAGACCTGGATCGCATCCGGACATCTGGGAAGCTTCTCTGATCCGCTTATGGATTGTAAAGAGTGCCATGAGCGTTTCCGCGCAGACAAGATCATCGAGGACTACAGCCAGGAGCACGGCATTGAGCTTGAGAGCTCTGTAGACGGATGGTCTCAGGAAGAGATGAAGAATTTCATCGAAGAGCATAATGTTCCATGTCCTTCCTGCGGCAAACACAATTTCACAGACATCCGTCAGTTCAACCTGATGTTCAAGACCTTCCAGGGCGTAACTGAGGATGCTAAGAATACTGTATATTTAAGACCTGAGACAGCACAGGGTATTTTTGTAAACTTCAAGAATGTACAGAGAACATCCCGTAAGAAGATTCCATTTGGTATCGGTCAGATCGGTAAATCCTTCCGTAACGAGATCACACCTGGTAACTTCACATTCCGTACCCGTGAGTTCGAGCAGATGGAGCTTGAGTTCTTCTGCGAGCCGGACACAGACCTTGAATGGTTTGCATACTGGAAGAGCTTCTGCCTGAACTGGCTGCATTCTCTTGGACTGAAGGATGAGGAAGTACGTTACCGTGACCATGACAAGGAAGAGCTGAGCTTCTACAGTAAGGCTACTACAGACGTTGAGTTCCTTTTCCCATTTGGATGGGGCGAGCTTTGGGGAATCGCAGACAGAACAGACTACGATCTTACCCAGCACCAGAATGTATCCGGACAGGATCTTACTTATTTCGATGATGAGAAGAAGCAGAAATATATCCCATATGTAATCGAGCCGTCACTTGGTGCTGACCGTGTGGTTCTTGCATTCCTTTGCAGTGCATATGATGAGGAGGTTCTGGATGCAGAGAAGAACGATGTTCGTACAGTCCTTCACTTCCATCCGGCACTTGCACCGGTTAAGATTGGTGTGCTTCCGCTTTCCAAGAAGCTGAACGAGGGCGCTGAGAAAATCTACGCTCAGTTATCCAAGAAATACAACTGCGAATTTGATGATCGCGGAAATATCGGTAAACGTTACAGAAGACAGGACGAGATCGGTACTCCGTTCTGCGTAACCTACGATTTCGATTCAGAAACTGACGGAATGGTAACTGTCCGTGACCGTGATTCCATGGAGCAGGTTCGTATTAAGATTGACGAGCTGGATGCTTATTTTGCTGATAAATTTACTTTCTAAGATGTGGGAACGCATTTAGGTAAGTTATGCGACTGGTGTTTTTGGAAATAATAGAGCGAATAAAGTGAATAAAAGGGGGCTGACTTTCTATCTGTATGGGAAGTTAGTCCCTTTCAACTGTTAAGAAATACCATGGATGGATTGTTAGGGGATACTATTTATGGTGCTGCCCGCGGGGCAGTTAAGTTCTTTGGATTTTGGGAGTTATGAGGAAATGAAGAAACAACGTTGGACGTGTATTGATATTTTGAAATGTCTTGCTGCTCTTGCTGTTGTGGAGATTCATAAGCCACTGAAGGTGCAAAGCGGAGCGGAACTTTTGATTCTGTGTCGGTTTGCAGTGCCGGTTTTCTTTATGATCACTGGTTTCTTTTACTCAGAAACAGTGGCACACAGGCGGGAGCTTAAGCAGATTGGAAAAATCCTTACGATTACCATAGGAGCTAATCTGTTTTACTTGATCTGGAAGGTTCTGTTGGCTCTGGAAGATGAAAATAATATAAAAGATGCACTGCTGGCCAGGTTTGAAGAAAGAATGCCAGAAGATTTCATTTTATGGAATTTTTCCCCACTGTCCCCACATTTGTGGTATTTACAGGCGCTTGTGTATGTGCTGGTGATCGCATTTATTGTAGAACATTTAGGCTTAAGGAAGCTTGCATATCTGGCAATTCCGGTACTGTTGGCAGGAAACCTGATAAAGGGAAATTATTCTCTGCTCCTTCTGGGAAAAGATTATTGCCATGTTTATTATGCGAGAAATTTTCTGTATTGTGGCCTGCCCTTTTTCTGGCTGGGCTGCCTGTTTGGAGAGAGAAAAGAAGCTTTGGAGGGCTGTCTCGACAAAAAGAAAATGACATTGCTTTTGGGCGGTATTCTGGTTTTCTGGAACATGGCACTTATGGAGCAAAGATGGCTTACGAAAATGAATGCTCTTGGAACAGAAGAAGAGTATGGTGGAACCATTTTTCTGGCAGTCTGTATCTTCCTTCTTTTTATAGGATGGCAGAATTTTTATAAGGAAAATGTGGTAACCCGGATAATGGCAAAAATCGGGAAAGATTATTCTATGCTGATCTATGTTTTGCATTATGCGGTGCTGCAGGCGCTATCAAAGTGCTTTAAAGGCAGGCATACTATGCTGGCAAGAGGATACAGACAGTATGGGATGATGTTTGTTTTTGCGGCTACCGTGGTATTGGTGGCGGCTTATGGAGCTGCGAAGAGAAAATTGAGGGAGAATTCTACTGTTAAAGTAGGGAATGCTGTACTGGAGCGTGTTTGAAAAAACATTCCTGTAAGTAGACAATAAAAATATCCTGAACAAGTGATAAAATCTGTGTAATGGGCAGTGCACTTGTCAGGATATTTTGTATTTTTATATTGTTTGCAGGCTGCTTTGAACAACAGTATTTGCAGTTTGTGTGCAGAAGGCCTTTTTAAAACGGGTTTTAGAACACCTCAATGGTATACGCAGTCTCAAACATCTCGTCCATTTTCAGATGGTTGATAAATGGTTTTTCAGAAAGATCCCCTGTAAATCCACAGTCATCACAGCGGCCCATCCATGGCTCCAGGCATACAAAGGGTGCGTCCTGGGAAGCGGACCAGATTCCGAAGTTCGGGAAGCCCACGCAGCGCATTTCCAGATAAGGAGTGCCGTCCGGAAGTGCAATTCCGGCCTTGGTGATCTGGTTGTCAAATACCAGCGCATCATGGTCAAACATATGGTCATCAATCTGACAGGTACCATTCTCCAGTTTGAGAGTGGCTTCTTCATCTGCCTTGGCTGTGCCGGTCTCAGGATCCAGAAGAAGGTAGGTAAGGCTGTCCTGTCCGTCAAAGGTCAGGCGGTAATCGCTTCTCTTGGTGTCTGGCAGAACCGGGACATTAAACGCCGGATGTCCGCCGATGGCGAAATACATGTCCCCTTCGCTGTTGTTTGCCACCTTCCAGCTGACGGTAAGAGTGCGGCCCTTCAGAATGTGGCGGATGCGCAGCACGAAGTCAAAAGGATAAACCTTACGGGTGTCTTCGGTAGAACGGATCTGATGGGTCACGGAATCCGGTGTGGAATCAATGCAGGTGAAATCCGTATCCCTGGCAAATCCGTGCTGCTTGGAAGCATATTCCTGTCCGTGAATGCGATAATGGTTGTTGTAATGCTTTCCTACATTAGGGAATAGAACCGGCGCATGACGTCCCCAGAATTTGGGATCTCCCTGCCAGATCACTTCCCTGTCTTTTTCTTTATCATAGATACTTACAAGCTCAGCGCCATGGTCGTCGATGGTCACTTTCAGAAAATCATTTTCGATAATTCGTTTCATGATGAAAAACCTCCGTGTGTGATGTTGGGTATATTATACTACGGCGGGTGGCAATTGTGTATCTTAATTTGGAATTAGGAGCTTTGGGGCTACCATTTAGGACAGAAAAAGCACCATTTGGAAAAAAATCTCTCACAGAGATGCGAGATGTGCTATAAAAAACGTATTAACAGCATCCGTTATGGATATACAGAAATAAAATAGTTGAAGGAGTTTAGCTTATGTTACGCATTAACGAATTTAAAGTCGAAAATCTGTCCTCCGGTTGTGTTACAGACAATCCGGCACCTGTATTTTCTTTTTCCATGATAAGTTCAGAGAAAAATGTTCTGCTGAAAAAAGCAGTGTTGTCTGTGAATAACTGGATGGAGGAATTCAGACAGCAGACAGGAATTGTGTATAATGGACCTAAATTGACTCCTTTTACCAGATATCTGGCAACTCTGGAAATTACAGATAATTATGGGGAAACGGCAAGCACTTCCCTGGAGTTTGAAACTGGTTTTGTGGGAAAAGAATGGAACGCTTCCTGGATAACAGACGGTGCTTATCAGTTTAAAGAGCGCAAAAAATCCCCTAGACCAATGACATTTAAGAAGGATTTTTTCATAAAAGGGGAAATCAGACAGGCAAGAATTTATTCTACAGCTTTTGGAATCTATGAGCTTGAACTGAATGGCAAAAAGATGGGAAATGATTATTTTGCTCCAGGCTACACCTCCTATAAACATCAGCTTCAGTATCAGATGTACGATATTACAGAAGAATTAAGGAAACAGAATCAGCTTGTGGCAGTTGTGGGCGGAGGCTGGGCAGCAGGCTCCTATACCTACAAAAGAATGAACCGGATCTATGCAAAACGCCAGGCATTTCTTGGAGAAATCCACATACTCTATAAGGATGGTACACAGGAAATCATAAGCACAGATGAAACCTGGCAGGTGACGGAAAATGGAAATTTCCGGGAGGCGGAATTTTATGATGGTGAAGTCTATGATGCGACTGTGAATCTGGAAAAAGCTTCTTTTCACAATGCCAGTATTGAAAAGGTGAAAATTAGGCCCCAGCTGCTGGCCCAGTATGGAAGCCTGGTAAAAGCACATGAACAGTTTGAACCAATATCCTGCCAGATATCTCCGTCGGGTATGCTGATCTATGATTTCGGCCAGAATATGGCAGGTGTGATACAGGCAGACATACAGGGAAGAGCCGGAGAAAGAATTGTTTTTCATCATGCGGAAGTCCTTCTGGACGGAGAATTATATACAAAACCATTGCGAAGTGCCAGGCAGCAGGCTGTTTATATCTGCAAAGAAGGCGAACAGAAGTATTCGCCAAGGATGACCTATATGGGATTTCGGTATGTTGGGGTAAGCGGAATCCCTGTGGATAGAATAAAATTAAAGGCGGTCGCGCTGTATTCAGATCTTCCAGAAAATGGAGAATTTTCCTGTTCAGAGCCTATGCTGGATAAGCTTCAATCCTGCATTGAATGGAGTGCCAAATCCAATTTCGTAGATATCCCTACGGATTGTCCACAGAGGGATGAACGTCTGGGCTGGACAGGAGATATTGCGCTTTTTGCGCCTACAGCTGCCTATAATTTTGATATGAGCCGCTTTTTTGACAAATGGCTGAAGGACATGCGGGCAGAGCAGAACCAAGGTGGAGGGATTCCCATGATCGTTCCCATGGTAAAGATTCCGGGGCAATTTGAGATGATGTTCCCATTGGCCGCAGATCACTGGGGAGATGCCTGTATTCTTGTTCCATGGGCAGAATATAAGGCAAGAGGTGACATAGAACTTCTTCGAAAAATGTACCCTTCCATGAAAAAATATATAAAAGCATGTAAATTCTGGGCGGGACTTTTCTCTGCTCCCAAAAACAAACGGATCTGGAAGCTTTTGTTTCATTATGGTGACTGGTGTGCGCCGGATATGGGCTACAAAGACTGGATGAAGCGTGGAAAATGGACCGGAACTGCCTGTCTTGCACATTCATCTGGAATTGTTTCGGAAATTGCCGGAGTTCTGGGAGAAACAGAAGAAGCAGAGGAATATATGAAACTAAGCCAGGAAACAGCCCGAGCTTACCGCAATATTCTGATGGATGAAAACTGCCATATTAAAGGTGGAGATTTTCAGACCGCGTTTGTTTTGCCCCTGTATTACAATATGCTGTCTGGAAATGACAAAAAGAAAACGGCTGCAAATCTGGTAAATTTGATTCGTGATAACAATTACAATATAAAAACAGGATTTCCGGGAACGCCATATGTGCTTTTCGCCCTGGCAGATAACGGTTATCTGGAGGATGCGTACAAAATGCTTCTCGCAGATACCTGCCCTTCCTGGCTCTATGAGGTAAAAGCTGGTGCGACGACCATGTGGGAGCGCTGGGATGCCCTCCGGGAGGATGGCAGCTGCAATCTGGGGGAGGACAACGGAAGCGGTGGAATGGTATCCTTCAACCATTATGCAAATGGTGCAGTGGGGGATTTCTTTTACAGACGTATTCTGGGGATTGAAGCCACAGAGGGAGGATATAAGACATTTCGCATTGCACCGCAGCCTGGCGGCGGCCTTTCCTGGGCAAAAGGAAATGTAAATACTCCATATGGCCGGATCCGGGTTTCATGGACCATAGAGAACGACCGTTTTAAGCTGAAAATAGAAGTTCCTGCCGGAACCAGATGCGAAATCATACTTCCATCAGGACGAAAGGTTACAGAAGGAAGCGGCAGTTATTCCTATGAAGAGCTGCTTGGCTGAGATTTCCTGGAAAAGTATAAACACGCTCCAGAAGGTGCTTTGATAATTGGGAAAGAGAAAATGCCATACAATATGCACAAAATGACTAACGATACGCACTCGCATCTACAAAAAAAGCAAAAGTATATATAAAAAAACAAAAAGACAACGAAAAAATATACATAATACACAATATCACATTGACTTTGCTATAGACGTTTGGTAAACTATACAATTATAGGGCGAAAAAGTATCCGCCGCCCCAAATTATCCAGAATAGAGGAGGAATACCACGATGGCAAAGAAAAGAAATATTATTGTAGGACAGTCCGGCGGCCCAACATCTGTAATTAATTCCAGTCTTGCAGGTGTATATAAGAATGCAGTAGAGCGTGGCTTTGACAAGGTATATGGAATGCTTCACGGAATACAGGGGCTGCTTGACGAGCAGTATATCGACCTTTCTACCCAGATCCATTCCGAGCTTGACATTGAGCTTCTGAAAAGGACTCCGTCCGCATTTCTTGGTTCCTGCCGTTATAAGCTTCCGGAAATCCATGAAGACAGAGCTATCTATGAGAAAATCTTTGATATTCTGAACAAACTGGAGATCTATGCATTTATCTACATTGGCGGAAATGATTCCATGGATACTATCAAGAAGCTGTCTGATTATGCCATCATTACCGGACAGACCCAGAAATTCCTTGGTGTTCCGAAGACCATTGACAATGACCTTGCGCTTACCGATCATACCCCAGGCTTTGGAAGCGCAGCTAAGTATATTGCAGCTTCCACCAAGGAAGTGATCCGTGACGCAGAAGGCCTCACCTATAAGAAAAATATGATCACCATTATGGAGATCATGGGAAGAAATGCGGGCTGGCTTACAGGCGCCACTGCACTTTCCAAATCAGAAGACTGCGAAGGACCAGACCTTATTTACCTTCCGGAGGTTCCCTTTGACATTGAGAAATTCCTCGCAAAAGTGAAAGACCTTCTGAAAAAGAAATCCTCCGTTGTCATTGCTGTATCAGAAGGAATCAAGCTAGCTGACGGACGGTATGTCTGCGAGCTTGGAAGCGTAGGAGATTATGTGGACGCATTTGGACACAAGCAGCTGCAGGGAACTGCCACCTATCTGGCGAATTTCCTGGCAGCAGAGTGCGGCTGCAAAACTCGTGCCGTAGAGCTTTCCACTCTTCAGAGAAGCGCTTCCCATATGGCATCCCGTGTGGATATTGATGAGGCTATGATGGTTGGCGGTGCAGCCGTAAAGGCAGCAGATGAAGGAGACACCGGCAAGATGGTAGTCATCGACCGTGTATCTGACGATCCATATATGGCAGCTACCGGAATTTACGACGTACACCGAATCGCCAATGAAGAGAAGCTGGTTCCGAGAAGCTGGATGAACAAGGATGCAAATAATGTGACCAAAGATTTTATCGACTATATTAAACCACTGATTCAGGGCGATTATCAGCCGATCATGGTAAATGGTGTTCCCCGTCATCTGGTGCTGAATACTGGAAGAAAAAAGAAAAATTGAGAAAATGATAAAAATTTGACTGTTTTTTGCCAGAATTACCTTGACGAATGACGAATAAGCCTATAAAATAACTATGTGCGTATAAAACATAGTTTATGTTTATGAAAGTAACTGTGAAGATACTGAACAGTTACCAATGAACAAATTTTTAGGAGGAAAATGTAAAATGGCAAAATGGGTTTACATGTTTACAGAAGGTAACGCTGATATGAGAAACCTTCTGGGTGGTAAAGGTGCTAACCTTGCTGAGATGACAAACCTTGGACTTCCTGTACCTCAGGGATTTACAATCACTACTGAAGCTTGTACTCAGTACTATGAGGATGGAAGACAGATCAACGACGAGATCATGGGTCAGATCATGGAAGCAATCACCAAGATGGAAGGAGTTACCGGAAAGAAATTCGGTGACATCGAGAATCCTCTGCTTGTTTCCGTTCGTTCAGGCGCAAGAGCTTCTATGCCAGGTATGATGGATACTATCCTGAACCTTGGTTTAAATGAAGACGTTGTAGCTGTATTATCTGAGAAATCCGGCAACCCACGTTGGGCTTGGGACTGCTACAGAAGATTTATCCAGATGTACTCTGACGTAGTTATGGAAGTTGGTAAGAAATATTTCGAAGAGCTTATCGACAAAATGAAAGCTGAAAGAGGCGTTAAACTTGACGTTGAGCTTACAGCTGACGACCTTAAAGAACTTGCTATGCAGTTCAAGGCTGAATATAAAGAAAAAATCGGTTCCGATTTCCCGGCTGACCCGAAAGAGCAGTTAGTTGGTGCAATCAAAGCCGTATTCCGTTCCTGGGACAACCCACGTGCCAACGTATATCGTCGTGACAACGATATCCCATATTCCTGGGGTACAGCTGTTAACGTACAGATGATGGCATTCGGTAACATGGGTGATGACTGTGGTACTGGTGTTGCATTTACAAGAGACCCAGCTACAGGAAACAAAGGTCTGTTCGGTGAGTTCCTTACCAATGCACAGGGTGAGGACGTTGTTGCTGGTGTTCGTACACCTATGCACATCGCTGAGATGGAGCAGAAGTTCCCGGAAGCATTCAAGAAATTTACAGAAGTTTGCCATACTCTGGAGACACACTACAGAGATATGCAGGATATGGAGTTCACTGTTGAGCATGGCCAGTTATACATGCTGCAGACACGTAACGGTAAGAGAACCGCTCAGGCTGCTCTGAAGATCGCTTGTGACCTTGTTGATGAGGGAATGAGAACAGAGGAAGAAGCAGTAGCTATGATCGATCCTCGTAACCTTGATACTCTTCTTCATCCGCAGTTCGACGCTAAGGCTCTGAAAGCTGCTACACCAATGGGTAAAGGTCTTGGAGCTTCTCCAGGAGCTGCTTGTGGTAAGATCGTATTCACAGCTGATGACGCTGTAGAGTGGGCTGAGAGAGGCGAGAAGGTTATCCTCGTTCGTCTTGAGACATCCCCAGAGGATATCACAGGTATGAAATCTGCTGAAGGTATCCTGACAGTTCGTGGTGGTATGACATCTCATGCAGCAGTAGTTGCCCGTGGTATGGGTGAGTGCTGTGTATCCGGATGCGGTGATATCGCTATGGACGAAGCTAATAAGAAATTTACACTTGCTGGCAAAGAGTTCCACGAGGGAGATTTCCTTTCTATCGATGGTACAACAGGTAACATCTACGACGGAATCATCCCGACAGTAGACGCTACAATCGCTGGTGAGTTCGGACGTATCATGGCATGGGCTGACAAGTACAGAACAATGAAGGTTCGTACAAACGCTGATACTCCTGCTGACGCTAAGAAAGCAGTTGAGCTTGGTGCTGAAGGTATCGGTCTTTGCCGTACAGAGCATATGTTCTTCGGTGAGGGACGTATCGATGCATTCCGTGAGATGATCTGCTCCACAACAGTTGAGGAGAGAGAAGCAGCACTTGCTAAGGTTCTTCCATATCAGCAGGAAGACTTCGAAGGTCTGTTCGAGGCTCTCGAGGGCAACCCTGTAACAATCCGTTTCCTGGATCCGCCGCTTCATGAGTTCGTTCCTTCAGAAGAGGAAGACATCAAGAAGCTTGCTGACGCTCAGGGCAAGACTGTAGAAGAGATCAAGACTATCATCAATTCTCTTCATGAGTTTAACCCAATGATGGGACATCGTGGATGCCGTCTGGCAGTTACTTACCCAGAGATCGCTAAGATGCAGACAACAGCAGTTATTCGTGCAGCTATCAATGTAAAGAAAGCTCACGCTGACTGGAACATCTGCCCAGAGATCATGATCCCGTTAGTAGGTGATATCAAAGAGCTTAAATATGTTAAGAAGTTTGTTGTTGAGACAGCTGACGCTGAGATCGCAGCAGCAGGCGTAGATCTGAAATATGAAGTAGGTACAATGATCGAGATCCCACGTGCAGCTCTTACAGCTGACCAGATCGCTTCTGAGGCTGACTTCTTCTGCTTCGGTACCAACGACTTAACTCAGATGACATACGGCTTCTCCCGTGATGACGCTGGTAAATTCCTTAACGCATACTATGACGCTAAGATCTTCGAGAACGATCCATTTGCAAAACTGGATCAGGTTGGCGTTGGTAAGCTTATGGATATGGCTATCAAACTTGGTAAGCCAGTTAACCCGAACCTTCACATCGGAATCTGTGGAGAGCACGGTGGAGATCCATCTTCTGTAGAGTTCTGCAACAAGATCGGTCTTGACTATGTATCCTGCTCACCATTCCGTGTACCGGTTGCTCGTCTGGCAGCAGCTCAGGCAGCTATCGCTCAGAAGAATAAATAATTCATTCTGAATATATATTTAAGTCATACTTCAGTATGATATGTGTCCAAGCGTAAAAATTGCCTTGGAGAATTGTAGAAATACGGTTCTTCAAGGTTTTTTTGTTTCTAGAATATGCTCCGGAAAGGAAATTTTATACAAATGAAAACCAAGATTCAGGATATGACCTCCGGTTCGCCGGGGAGATTGATCATTCTTTTTGCAATTCCCCTGATGCTGGGGAATATCTGTCAACAGCTTTATACAATGGTGGATACTATGGTCGTTGGCCAGATAGCAGGTGTGGAGGCCCTTGCTGCACTGGGTGCGGTTGACTTTCTGTTGTGGGTTGTCACAGGAATATCCACTGGTCTTACTCAGGGATTTTCCATTCAGCTCGCGCAGTATTATGGTGCAAAGGATTTTGAAAATCTGCGTAAATCTCTGGCACACAGTTATCGGCTGACCGCATTCATCGCAGTGGGAGTATTCATTCTCAGCCAGTCCTTTGCGGCACTGGTATTAACAGGGCTGCATACACCTTCCAATATTATCGGAATGTCATTATTATATCTGCGTATTATTTTCTGCGGAATTCCGGCTACTGCAGCCTATAATATGTTTGCCGCTGCTTTAAGGGCTATGGGAAACAGTAAAACACCATTAACTGCAATGATTATCGCATCGGTACTGAATATTTCATTGGATATCCTTTTTGTGGCAGGCTTCGGATGGGGGGTGGCAGGGGCAGCAATCGCAACTGTGATTGCGCAGAGTTTTTCTGCCGTGTACTGTTTTCTGATTTTACGCAGAATTGATATTGTTCATCTGTCCAGAGCAGATTTTATGACTGCCACAGGAATGAATGCCCGTCTGATGAAGCTTGGTATTCCTGTTGTATTTCAGAATATCATTATCGGTGTAGGCGGTCTGGTAGTCCAGTATGTGATCAATGGCTATGGCTTTCTTTTTGTGGCAGGATTTACAGCTACAAACAAGCTTTATGGTCTGTTGGAAATGGCAGCGATTTCTTATGGATATGCCATCGTTACTTATGTGGGCCAGAATCTGGGAGCCAGAAGGATCGACAGGATCAGGAAAGGAGTCCGCAGCAGTATGCTGCTTTCGCTGCTTACCTCACTGATCATTTCTGCTGCCATGTTTTTATTTGGAAAAAATATCCTCTCACTTTTCATCTCAGGTGAACCGCAGCAGACACAGGAGGTACTTGCAATTGCTTTTAAATACCTTTCTATTATGGCTGCCATGCTCTGGGTGTTGTACTTCCTGTATGTGTACAGATCTGCACTGCAGGGACTGGGAGATACGTTAATGCCTATGGTAAGTGGTATGGCCGAATTTGTCATGCGTATCAGTGCTGCGCTGATTCTTCCCCATTTTATCGGGCAGGACGGTATTTTCTTTGCAGAGATTGCAGCATGGAGCGGAGCTACTGTGATCTTATGCATCAGCTATTATGTGCGGATGCATAAATATCATTAAGGAAAAATATAGGACATGAAAGATAAAAAGGACATATGTCTTTTTGCAAAAAATCAAATGTAAAAAAATATACTAAAAAACACTTGAAAAAATATCCTTTTTGTACGAAAATGAAAATAAATATAGAAAAAGGGACATGTGTCCTGTTTTAAAAGTGAGACATATGTCATTGTAGAGATAACAAAGCCAATTTTAAAAAAAGGAGGAAAAATAATATGAAGAAAAGAATTGCAGCTATGGTTCTTGCAGGTGCAATGGCACTTTCCCTTGCACCAGCTTACGGAGTGACAGAGGTGAAGGCTGAGGCTGGAGATATGAAGATCGCCATGGTAACTGACTCCGGTGATATTACAGACCAGAGCTTTAACCAGACCACTTACGAGGCATGTAAGGCGTGGTCCGAAGAGAATGGTTCTGAGTTCAACTATTATAAACCAGAGAGCGACTCTGATGAGGCACGTAACGCAAGTGTTGACCAGGCTGTAGCAGATGGAGCTAACGTGATCGTACTTCCGGGATATATGTTCGCAGCTACTATCGTAGAGCAGTCTGAGATGTATCCGGATGTGAAGTTTATTGCACCAGACGTAAGTGCAGGCGATATCTGCGAGAAAGGTGTTGGCGAAGGATACACCTACAATCCGGATGATTATGAAGTGACCGATTACTACAATGCAGACAATGTTTACTGCTGTACTTATCAGGAAGAGATCTCCGGATACATGGCTGGATATGCAGCTGTGAAGCTTGGATACAAGCATCTTGGATTCCTCGGCGGTATGTCTGTACCGGCTGTTACCCGTTTTGGATATGGATATGTTCAGGGCGTAGACGAAGCAGCCAAAGAGCTTGGAATCACAAGTGACGTTGAGCTTGAGTATGTATGCGGCGGACAGTTCTACGGCGATGCAGACATCACAGCTTACATGGATACCTGGTACGGAAGCAAGGGCGTTGAAGTTGTATTCGCATGCGGCGGTGGAATCTACACATCTGCAGCAGAAGCAGCAGCGAAGGTTGACGGCAAGGTAATCGGTGTTGACTCTGACCAGTCCGGAATCATCGGTGAGGACATCACTGTTACCTCCGCTATGAAGGGTCTTGCACCGACAGTAAAGACTGCACTTGATGCGATCAAGGATGGCAATTGGGAATCTGATTACGCTGGAAAGATCGACAATCTTGGTCTTGTATCTGAGAACCCGGAAGACAACTATGTACAGCTCCCAATGGAGACAACCCAGTGGGATGACAATTTCACTGTAGATGATTACAAAGATCTTGTAAAGAAATTATACAATGGCGAGATTGAAGTAAGCAGCGACATCACAGCAATGCCAGAGACTGAGATCACAGTAAATGATTACGGCAGCATCAAATAAGACAACCAACTACTCCGCATAGTAAATGCAATTATAAATCACGGGTAGGGTTCCGACAGGAAAGCAGACTGGTCTTAACATGAAGAATGGCCATGCAGTGATAAAAAGGGGAGTGAGCAGTGGCCACTTCCCTTTTTTACATTTGTAAGTACCTGTGCTTTCTGGCTGTGACTCTGCCATGAAAAAAGGAGAAAGCGAAGATGAGTGAATATGCAATTGAAATGCTGGGAATAACCAAGCGTTTTCCCGGAATCATCGCAAATGACAATATCACACTTCAATTGAAAAAAGGTGAAATCCACGCTCTGCTTGGCGAAAATGGAGCAGGTAAATCCACTTTGATGAGTGTTCTGTTCGGTCTGTATCAGCCGGAAGAGGGTGAAATCCACAAAGATGGAAAGAAAGTTGAGATCAAAGATCCAAACGATGCAAATGACCTGGGCATCGGAATGGTACATCAGCATTTCAAATTGGTAGAATGCTTCAGCGTTCTGGATAATATTATCCTTGGTGTTGAGACCACAAAAAACGGTTTCCTTCAGAAAGAGGGCGCACGTAAAAAGGTTATGGCCCTTTCCGAAAAATATGGTCTTGCTGTAGATCCGGATGCCATTATCGAGGATACCACAGTAGGTATGCAGCAGAGAACCGAGATCCTGAAAATGCTTTACCGTGACAACGAGATCCTGATCTTTGATGAGCCTACCGCAGTACTTACTCCGCAGGAAATCCAGGAGCTTATGCAGATCATGAAAAATCTGGCAGCCGAAGGCAAAAGCATTCTGTTCATTACCCACAAGCTTGGTGAGATCATGCAGGTTGCAGACCGCTGTACCGTTCTTCGTAAGGGAAAATGCATCGGAACCGTAGACATCAGGGATACCAACCCGGAGAAGCTTTCCGCCATGATGGTTGGACGAGACGTAAACTTCGTTGTAGAGAAAGAAGAAGCAAAGCCCGGTGAAGTTGTTCTGGATATCAAGGATATGGTGGTTGCTTCCAAGCATCATAAGAATAACGCAGTCAACGGCGTTTCCCTTCAGGTCCACAGAGGTGAGATCGTATGTATCGCCGGAATCGACGGAAATGGTCAGACTGAATTTGTCTATGGGCTTTCCGGTCTGGAGCCACTGAAGAGCGGCACCATCACTATGAATGGAAAAGACATTACTCACATGCCAATCCGTGAGCGTCTTACCTCCGGTATGAGCCATATCCCGGAAGACCGTCACAAACACGGCCTGGTACTTGATTATTCCCTGGAAGACAACATCGTCCTTCAGAGATATTTCGAACCACAGTTTACCAATAAACTGGGCTTTTTGAAACGCAAAGAGATTCGCAAATATGCCAACCGCCTGATCGAACAGTACGATATCCGTTCCGGTCAGGGTGCCATCACCAAGGCGAGATCCATGTCTGGTGGAAACCAGCAGAAAGCAATCATTGCCCGTGAGATCGATAAGAATCCGGAGCTTTTGATCGCAGTTCAGCCTACCCGTGGTCTGGATGTTGGAGCAATCGAGCATGTTCACAAACAGCTGGTACAGGCAAGAGATGCAGGCAAAGGCGTTCTTCTGATCAGTCTGGAGCTGGATGAGGTTATGAACGTATCAGACCGGATTCTGGTAATGTACGAAGGAGAAATCGTAGGAGAATTTGATCCGAAGAAAGTAACCGTAGAGGAACTTGGCCTTTACATGGCAGGATCGAAGAGAAAGGAGACGAAGAGCAATGAATAATGAATCCAAAAAGAAAGAAAGCATTCTGAGAAACAATGCGGTTCAGACCATCATTGCCTCTCTTTTATGCATTGTGATCGGTCTTCTCATCGGTTATCTGGTACTTCTTATTATTAATCCTGCAGGAGCAGCAGGTGCGATTACCGCAATTATCAAGAATTATTTTTACTATCCAAGCCAGAAGGCTATGATGAAATATATGGGAACTACGCTGGTAAAGGCTTCCGCACTTCTGATGTGTTCCCTGTCCGTTCTGTTTGCTTACAAGGTTGGACTTTTTAATATTGGAGCAGCAGGACAGTATGTAGTTGGAGCCGGAGCTTCTCTGTATTTTGCGTTGAAACTTGGCATGCCCTGGTATGTATGCATGATCGCAGCAATCGTGATCGCAGCCCTGGTAGGCGGCATCTCCGGTGCACTGAAGGCTTACTTCAATGTAAACGAAGTTATTTCCTGTATCATGCTGAACTGGATTTCCCTGTATGTGGTGAATATGCTTCTTACCCAGGTGAAATCCGAGTCTACTCCATACACTGTAGATCTTTCCAGCGGCAATAAGAGTGCTCTTCTTCCCAACTGTGGACTGGACGAGATCTTTTCCGGAAACAAATTCGTATCCATCGGTCTTATTATTTCTGTGGTAATGGCAATCGTAGTGTGGGTACTTCTGGAAAAAACAAAATTCGGTTTTGAGCTTCGCGCAACAGGTATGAACAAAAATGCTGCAAAATACTGCGGCATGAAAGAGAAGAGAAATACCATTGTAACCATGATGATCGCTGGCGGTCTTGCAGGACTTGGCGCAGCTGTTTTCTATCTCAGCGGAATTGAGACCTGGATGGTTCAGCAGACAACCGTTCCGGGCATGGGCTTTAATGGAATCGCAGCAGCCTTCCTTGGCGGCCTTCACCCCATCGGAGCAATTTTTTCCTCTTATTTTATCCAGCATATTACAAGTGGTGGAAGCTATGTGGATAAGACCATGTATTGTGCACAGATCTCTGATCTGATCTCCGCGTTTATCATTTATCTGTGTGGATTTGTATTCTTCTTCAAACTCTGGTTAAACCGTTATCTCGACAGGAGAGATGAGAAAAAAGCTGCAAAAGGAGGAGAAAAATAATGTTATTATTGATTCAGTATACATTAATATTTGCTTCTGTATTGATTCTCGTAGCACTTGGCGGCTGTTTTTCCGAGCACAGCGGTGTCATCAACATCGGTCTTGAGGGAATTATGGTTATGGGTGCACTTGGCGGTGCCCTGATGATGAAATATCTTCCGGATTCCGCTCCGGCACCAGTTGTGATCCTTCTGGTGGTTCTGGCCAGTGTGCTTGTGGGAATGATATTTTCCCTGCTCCTTGGTGTGGCTGCCATTCATTTCAATGCAGACCAGACACTGGTTGGTACGGCCCTGAATCTTCTTGGACCGGCTGCAGCCGTTGTTATCGTAAGAGCCATCAACATGGCAGAAAACCCAGACAACGTTTCTTCCACAGTTGCCTACAAGGTGGCTAAGAAAGCGTTCCTGATAAGAATTGGAAAATTTGAATTCAGCTGGTTCATGCTTTTTGCACTGCTGATCCTCATTGCTTCTTATGTGGTACTTTATAAGACCAGATTTGGACTTCGTCTGATGGCATGTGGTGAGCATCCACAGGCAGCCGATTCGGTAGGTATCAATGTTTTTAAAATGCGTTACGCAGGCGTTTTGATCTCCGGCGCACTTGGCGGTCTTGGGGGACTGGTTTATATCACTGCCGGTGTAAGTGAGTGGAAATTTGAGAACGGAGTTGCTGGTTTTGGTTTCCTTGCACTTGCTGTTATGATCTTCGGACAGTGGAAGCCGGTAAACATCGGACTGGCAGCCCTTCTGTTCGGTCTTTTCCGTGCGTTGTCAAACGTTTACACCGGATTTGATGCGCTGGTAGCACTGAAGCTTCCCAGCACATTATACAACATGTTCCCGTACATTATTTCCCTGATCGTTCTGGTGTTTGTATCCAAGAACTCCAGGGCACCGAAGGCGGAAGGTATTCCGTACGATAAAGGACAGAGGTGATATACTATGAAAAACTATTCTGAAGATGCCAGCAGACAGTATCATATCCAGGTTGCAAAGGGGGAAGTGGGACGGTATGTGATCATGCCGGGAGATCCGAAACGTTGTGTGAAAATCGCCCAGTATTTCGATAACCCGGTTCTCATTGCAGACAACAGAGAATATATCACATATACAGGAACCCTGGACGGCGTGAAAGTCAGCGTGACATCCACCGGAATCGGCGGACCGTCTGCCTCCATTGCCATGGAAGAGCTTTCCCGGTGCGGCGCAGATACTTTTGTCCGCATTGGAACCTGCGGCGGTATACAGCCTGAGGTAAAAAGCGGAGATATCGTAATTGCCACAGGTGCCATCCGTATGGAGGGAACCAGCCGGGAATATGCCCCCATAGAGTATCCGGCAGTAGCTAATCTGGACGTGACAAACGCCCTTGTGGCAGCTGCGAAAGAAAAAGGACTTTCCTGTCATACAGGTGTTGTCCAGTGCAAAGACGCTTTTTACGGACAGCATGAGCCTGAAGCAATGCCAGTTGGTTATGAGCTGCTCAACAAATGGGAGGCCTGGAAGAAAATGGGCTGTCTTGCTTCCGAGATGGAATCTGCAGCGCTTTTTATTGCAGCTGGCAAGCTTCGTGCCAGAGCTGGCTCCTGTTTCCTGGTGCTTGCAAATCAGGAAAGAGAGAAGCTGGGACTGGATAATCCGGTTGTGCATGATACAGATATGGCAATCCAGGTGGCTGTTGAAGCTGTGAGAAAGCTGATCCGGGAGGATTCGTCGAATTAAGACCATGACATCGCAATCTGCACGCCCCACTTTGCGTTACATTTTGCCTGAATTCGGTTGCCGTAGCCCATTACGGCGCCTTCATTCGGGCGAAATCTCCCACAAATTGTGACGAACATCTTGCAGTTACTTAATATTCGATGTACTAGACAATCAAATAAAGAACAGATATGAATCCTGCCAGTAAATTGCGATACAGTAATTTCGGGCAATATAAAGAGATAACAGAAATGAGGAAAATAAATGGACGTAAAAGAGATTTTAAAACATGTGGATCATACCCTTCTTCTCCAGCCATCTACCTGGGAAGAAATCAAACAGATTTGTGACGATGCGATGGAATACGGAACTGCATCCGTATGCATTCCGCCAAGCTATGTAAAACAGGCAGCAGAATACATGAATGGAAAAATGGCAGTGTGCACGGTTATCGGTTTCCCAAATGGCTACATGACAACAGCAGCCAAGGAATTTGAAACAAAAGATGCTCTTGTAAATGGTGCTTCCGAAATCGATATGGTAATCAATATCGGCTGGCTGAAAGATCAGAAATATGACCTGATTGAGAACGAGATCCGCACCTTAAAAGCTGCATGCGGTGACAAAATCCTGAAAGTTATCATTGAAACCTGCTTCCTCACAGATGAGGAAAAAATTAAAATGTGCCAGATTGTAACAGAAGCAGGCGCAGATTATATTAAGACCTCTACCGGTTTTGGCGGTGCAGGTGCAACCTTTGCAGACATTGAGCTTTTCTCCAGACATATCGGACCAAATGTAAAGATGAAAGCAGCAGGCGGAATTTCTTCCCTGGAGGATGCAGAGAAGTTCCTTGCACTTGGTGCAGACCGACTGGGAACCAGCCGAATTATAAAAATTGTAAAAAATGAGAAAGCCACAGGATATTGATCTGGTCATTGATTGTAAAGGCGAACAGATGCTGTCTCCGGAATTGATCAGATTATAACGACGTTCATCGAGAAGAGCATTATGTTGTCAGAGACAATCAGAAAATGTGAATGATAAGAGAGGTGTGAAAATGGAAAAAGAGATGATTAACCAGCTGATTGATACAGCAATCCACCAGCTGAAATATTCCTATACACCATATTCCAATTTTAAAGTAGGCGCAGCCCTCCTTGCAAAAAACGGGCAGGTTTACACAGGCTGCAACATTGAAAATGCCGGGTATACAGCCACAAACTGTGCGGAGCGTACCGCATTTTTCAAGGCAGTAAGCGAAGGGGTGAAGGATTTTCAGGCTATCTGTGTTGTCGGCGGTAAGGCTGGCGTGCTCACAGAATATGCAGCTCCCTGCGGCGTGTGCCGACAGGTCATGATGGAGTTTTGCAACCCGGAAACCTTCCAGGTCATTCTGGCGGTGGACAAAGAGCATTATGATGTGTATACACTAAAAGAACTCCTGCCGTTAGGATTCGGACCTTCTAATCTGGCATGAAAGCTGCTGACTGGAGAATAGTATTATGAAGTATGTCGGAAAATGCCGAAAACAGAGTGATCTGGCATTGAATCCGGTGGTTATAAGGCAGCATAAAGAATTGCAGGAGAAAAAATTATGACAATCGAACAATTAAAAGCACTACCAAAGGCAGAACTTCACTGTCATCTGGATGGGTCTTTAAGCCGGGAGTTTATGGAGCGTCAGCTGGGAAGAAGGGTACAGCAGGAAGAGCTTAGCGTGTCCGATGACTGCACAAGCCTTGCAGAATACCTGGAGAAATTTTCGCTTCCGGGTCAGTGCATTATGGATGAAAAGGGGCTTGAGGCAGCTGGCTACGATGTACTTCGCACCATGAGCCAGGAAAATGTACGCTACGCAGAAATCCGTTTTGCACCTCTTCTTTCAGAGACCTCCGGAATGAACTGCCGTGCTGTGATCGAGGCGGTATTAAAAGGTCTTGAGCGGGGCAGAGCAGACTTTGGAACGGAGTTTGGTGTGATTACCTGTGCCATGCGTCATCACAGCCAGGAGGACAACAGCCGGATGATAAAAACAGCCCGTGAATATCTGGGATATGGTGTATGTGCAGCGGATCTGGCAGGTGCGGAAGCAGCATATCCCATGGCACAGTTTATGGAACTTTTTCAGAATACCCGTAAGCTGGAGATGCCCTTTACCCTTCATGCAGGAGAGTGTGGAAGCGTACAGAACATTGTGGATTCTGTAAAAGCGGGAGCTGGCAGGATCGGACATGGAATCGCCATGCGAGGCCATTATAATATTCAAAAAGAGCTGGCTGACAGAGGCATTGGAATTGAAATGTGTCCCATCAGCAATCTTCAGACAAAAGCAGTAAACAGTCCGTCAGAATATCCCATCCGGGAATTTCTGAACACAGGATTGAAGGTTTCCGTAAATACGGACAACCGTACAGTGAGCAACACAAGCCTTACCAAAGAGCTTCAGTTCATTCAGGACACGTATGGCATTCAGGAGGAAGAGATACGGCTGATGATGAAGAATGCAGTGGATACGGCATTTGCCACTGATGAGGCGAAAGCGAGATTGTATTCTGAACTGGGAATAAAAGGATAAAATATTGGAAACGAGGGATTTTATTTTGAAAAAATATGAAAGGATTTTCGTGATCGTTCTGGATTCTCTGGGAATCGGTGCCATGCCGGATTCAGAGAAATTCGGGGATGTGGGAGTGGATACATTCGGACATATTCTGGATAAAATGGGCTCCCTGGAAATACCAAACCTTAAGAAGCTTGGAATGTTAAATCTTCATCCGGCAGGAAATATGCAAGGTGTGGAGAAGCCGATTGGACGTTACATGCGCGTAGGCGAAGCCAGCAATGGCAAGGATACAATGACTGGTCATTGGGAAATGATGGGAATTAAGACAGAGAAGCCGTTTAAGACTTTCACAGCCACCGGCTTTCCGCCGGAGCTGATCGCGGAGCTGGAGAAGCGCTGCGGCAAGCGCGTGATTGGAAACAAGAGCGCCAGCGGAACGGAGATCATTGAAGAGCTTGGGGAGGAAGAAATCCATACAGGTGCCATGATCGTGTATACTTCAGCCGACTCTGTTCTTCAGATCTGCGGAAATGAGGAAACCTTTGATCTTCAGAATTTGTATCGCTGCTGCGAGATCGCAAGAGAAATTACACGGAAGGATGAATGGCGTGTAGGCCGTGTCATCGCCAGACCATACGTTGGCAAAAAGAAAGGTGAGTTCAGGCGAACAAGTAATCGTCATGACTATGCTTTGAAGCCAACAGGTCTGACTGCATTAAATGCGTTAAAGGATAATGGGCTGGATGTGATCGGTGTAGGGAAGATCAACGATATTTTCTGCGGCGAAGGAATCACAAAGACCTATCATTCTGACAGCTCCGTACACGGCATGGAGCAGACCATCCAGATCTGCAAAGAAGACTTCAGGGGACTTTGCTTTGTGAACCTGGTTGATTTCGATGCCCTGTGGGGACACAGACGAAACGTGGAAGGCTACGGCAAGGAAATCGAGAAGTTTGACAGGAATCTGGGCATTCTTTTGGAAGAGCTTCGGGAGGATGATCTTCTTATTCTTACCGCGGACCATGGGAATGATCCCACCTATAGCGGCACTGACCATACCAGAGAGTATGTTCCCTTCCTGGCTTATTCCAAGACTATGAAAGAGGGTGGCCCCCTTGAAAACGAGGATACTTTTTCCGTTATTGGCGCATCAGTAGCAGATAATTTTGACGTGAAAATGCCGGAAGGAACTATCGGACATTCCATTCTTGAGAAATTATGCTAAAATAGAAAAGCAGCTGTTGGATAGCGGTTGTTCATCCGGTGGATTGTCTGCTTTTGCGGCAGAAGCCGGATAGAAACAAATGATTTGCAGCACATGGCAGAAGATGAGGAAATCATATGAAACACACCTATTTACACGATGTACTTCCATTCCTTCGTGAACTGGAACGTGAGAAACAGAAACAATTTGAGGCGTATTTCCGTACTGCGCCATTATGGCTTATGGACCTGTTTCAGAGTGAGATAATGGAAGCCGGAACTACTTTTATCAGGGAAAATGAACCGGCAGATACGATTTTCTTTGTTGCCAGAGGAAGGGTAAAAGCCACTGATTACCGGATTTCCGGCATTGCCTATGATTTTATGAAGCCTATGAATCTCATTGCGCTTGGTGGTATGGAGGTGATCCTGGGACAGGATACCTACCAGACCACCCTGCAGACAGAGACAGAGTGTATTGTTACCAAGCTTCCAAGAGCGCAGTATGAGAAATGGATTTATTCAGATACGGAAGCTTTTCGCCTGGAGGCAAAGCTTACCTGTGCTTCCCTGTTAGAGGAAGAGCGGCGGAACCGTCTGTACCTGTTTTTGGAAGGGGCTGACAGATTAGCTGTACTTTTCTCGGAATGGTTCGAAAAATATAACAAAAATGACATTTTATGCATCGGCGAAAGCCGGCAGAATCTGGCTGATGAGACAGGCCTTTGCCTGAAAAGCATCAGCCGCGCCATCAAGAAGTTTCAAGCAGAACAGCTGATCGTGAAAAAAGGCAATCAGATCTGCATCGACAGGAAGCAGTACGAAAGGCTAAAGAGGACTGTTGATGAGAAAATCGGCAACGTATAAACGGAAAACAAGACTATGGCAAAATGCATGGTATTGAAGGTTTTCTGTTTATATGAAAATAATGTTATAAGCTGTCCTGGCAATAAGCCGGATAGCTGTAGATAAAGGAGAAGGTGTACATGAGCGATTTATATCAGAAATTAGAGACTTGCCTTGCAAGTGTCAGAAAAAGGACAGATTTTAAACCGGAAGTGGCGCTGATCCTGGGATCCGGCCTTGGAGATTATGCAGATGAGATCCAGATCGAAACCACCATTGACTATACAGAGATTGAAGGTTTTCCAACCTCCACAGTTGCAGGCCACAAAGGCAGATTTGTATTTGGATATGTGAAAAATGTGCCGGTTGTGATCATGCAGGGAAGAGTGCATTACTATGAAGGCTATCCAATGACGGATGTAGTTCTTCCCACAAGATTGATGGGCATGATGGGGGCGAAGAAGCTGTTTCTTACAAATGCAGCCGGTGGAGTGAACCCGAATTTTAAACCAGGCGATTTTATGATGATCACCGATCATATTACCACAGGAATTCCAAGTCCGCTGATCGGACCGAACATTGAGGAACTGGGAAGCAGATTTCCGGATATGAGTGAGGTATACAGTAGACGATTGAGAGAGGTGATCCGCGCCAGTGCGGAAAAATGTGGTATAGGTCTCCAGGAGGGCGTATACGTGCAGTTTACAGGCCCTGCCTATGAAACTCCGGCTGAAGTGAGAATAGCGGCTATATGGGGCGGTGACGCAGTTGGAATGAGCACTGCATGTGAGGCAATGGCAGCCCGTCATATGGGAATTGAAGTGTGCGGAATTTCCTGTATCACCAACATGGCAGCTGGCATTTCGAAGCAGGAGCTGAACCACAAGGAGGTTCAGGAGACTGCAGACAGAGTGGCGAAATCTTTTAAAAAGCTGGTGACGGAAATCATAGCCGGTATGTAGCCGTAAGGAAGTGCGGGTTTCATAAGAGGCAGCGCAAACCAAAAGATATAACGTAACAAAGGAGAAAAGTTATAATATGGGAATTGTTGTAATCGGTGATGTTTTTATCGATGTGAAAGGTTATTCCACAGCACCATTTATTCCAGGAGGAAGAAATGCCGGTGTGATCCAGCAGATCCACGGCGGTGTAGGAAGAAATGTAGTGGAAGATATTGCCAATATAGAGTTGAAACCAACCTTTGTCAGTCTGGTAGATGACGACGCTATGGGGGATGATGTGATCCGCAAACTGGAGCGTCATAAAGTAGATACTAGATATATGCGTAAGGTAAAAAACGGCATGGGAACCTGGCTGGCTGTCTTTGACCAGGACGGAGATGTGGTGGCATCTATTTCCAAACGTCCGGACCATCGTCCGATAGAGCAGATCCTGGATGAACACGGAGATGAAATTTTCCAGGATGCGGACAGCGTTGTGATCGAAATCGATATTGACAAGGAAATTGTGAAGAAGACCTTTCACTATGCAGAGAAATACGGCAAAAAAGTATACGCTCTTGTATCGAATATGACCATTGCCATTGAAAGACGTGACTTCTTAAGGCGGACAGCCTGCTTTGTATGCAACCAGCAGGAAGCGGGCATCCTGTTTTCTGAGGATTACGGTGACCTGAAGCCTGAAGAGATGGCCCGGTGTCTGGCAAAAAGGATCCAGTCCGCCCATATTCCAAAGATGGTGGTTACCATGGGAAGTGATGGTGCAGCTTATGCAGATCAGGAAGGAAACTGGGGCGTTTACCCAGCTATGAAGGTAGATGTGGTTGACACCACAGGCGCGGGAGATGCCTTTTTTGCAGGTGTGTGCGTAGGTCTTACCTATGGAAAAACAATGAGAGAGGCATGTGCCATTGGTACCCGTCTTTCCTCAACTGTAATTTGTACCTCAGAGAACATTTGTCCGAGATTTATGCCGGAAGAATTTGATCTTGACAGGTAGGAGAAGAATATGGAAAGTCTTATTATAGGAATTGCCGGCGGCTCCGGCTCCGGTAAATCTACTTTTACAAACAGAATTAAAAAGCGTTTTGGAGATGACGTAGTAGTCCTTTATCACGACAATTATTACCGCAGACAGGATGGAATCCCTTTTGAGCAGCGTGTGACTGTGAATTACGACCATCCGGATTCCCTGGAGACAGAGCTTCTGGTGGAGCATCTGAAACTTCTGAGGCAGGGGAAAGCTATTGACTGTCCGGTTTACGATTATTCCCAACATAACCGTTCCGACAAGATCCTTCATATCACCCCAAGTCCGGTGATCCTTGTGGAGGGAATCCTTCTTCTGGCAGATCCCAGAGTGCGTGAGCTCCTTGATATTAAGGTCTATGTGGAAGCTGACGCCGATGAGCGTATCCTCCGCCGGATTTCCCGTGATGTGGAAGAGCGGGGAAGAGACTTGAATGGAATTATTAAACAGTACTTAAATACAGTGAAACCCATGCATTACCTTTATGTAGAGCCCACTCGTTCCAAGGCTGATATTGTGATCAACAGCGGAAAGAATGACGTGGCGTTTGATCTGTTTGTTTCGAAAATCAGTATGGAATTGGAGAAACGGAAGCAGGGGTAATTACAGAAGATGTTAGCTGTAGTTTGGAAACATTGATGTGATGATGCGGCAGAATTAGCAAATGAAAGTTGCTGTTTACGAAATGGGTGAGAATTCCGGCATAAAGAATTTTTCTGCGAAATTGGTAGATGGCAACAGATAAAAAGATACAGGAGATCAGAATGTCACAGGAAAAAGAGAACAGACAGCATGAGAATGCGCAGAGTGTGCAGGAGGGGCAGCAGTCTCATAAGCGCAGAGTGCGCTACAAGGGCAGATACCCGAAAAAATTTGAGGAGAAATATAAAGAACTTCAGCCAGAGAAATACCAGGATACCATTCAGCATGTAATGCAAAAAGGGAATACCCCGGCAGGCATGCATATTTCTATTATGGTAAAAGAGATTATTGATTTTCTGGAGATCAAACCAGGACAGATTGGCTTTGATGCCACACTTGGCTACGGCGGTCATACAAAGGCCATGCTTCAGTGCCTGCAGGGACAGGGGCATATGTATGCCACTGACGTAGACCATGAGGAAGCAGCCAAGACAAAGAAAAGACTGGAAGATCTTGGCTTTGGGGAGGATATTCTTACCATTAAACTTCAGAATTTCTGTACCATTGATGAGATCGCAAAAGAAGTGGGAGGTTTTGATTTCCTTCTTGCTGATCTCGGCGTGTCCTCCATGCAGATCGATAATCCCAAGAGAGGTTTTTCCTTCAAAGCAGACGGACCTCTGGATCTGCGCCTGAATCAGGAAGCCGGGATCAGTGCGGCAGAGCGCCTGGAACATATTACCCGGGATGAGCTTGCAGGAATGCTTTATGAAAATTCAGACGAGCCATACTGTGAAGAGCTTGCCAAGGCGATCACAGATGAGATACGCAAGGGAAACCACATGGATACCACCACAAAGCTTCGCCAGGTCATTGAGAAAACTCTGGATTTCCTTCCGGAAAAAGAGAAGAAGGAGACCATCAAAAAGACCTGCCAGCGTACCTTCCAGGCCCTTCGGATTGATGTGAACCGGGAGTTTGAGGTTCTGTATGAGTTTATGGAGAAGCTGCCGGGAGCACTGAAGCCCGGAGGAAGAGCAGCAATCCTTACGTTCCATTCAGGAGAGGATAAGCTGGTGAAGAAAGCACTGAAGGCTGGATACAAGGAGGGAATTTATTCCGATTATTCCAAAGATGTGATTCGTCCGTCAGCCCAGGAATGTGCCCAGAATGGACGCGCACGGTCTACGAAAATGCGCTGGGCGATTAAATCGGAGTAAACGCGATAAATACGCTGCGCGAGTTTGGCTCGCCTATCAAGTAAATGAGACAAAGCACGCTCTGCGAGTTTTATTCGTTATCGCGTCAGTCACCAAGGTTTTTCGTGCAGGCACGAACTTTGGCTCGCCTATCGCATAAATAAAATGGGGAGGAACCGCATCACTGCAGTTCCATCCCCCATATCTTACAATCTCTGGTTCCCACAACCATATAACTTTGATATACAGCAGGAGATGCTTCGATGACTCCCTCACTGATCTGGTGGCAGTCAAGAACATCTCCTGTTTTTCCATCCAGAAGATAGATATGTCCTGTGCTGTTGCAGTAGAGAACCTTTCCGCTGCCATCCGGATTGTATACACATACAGGTGAAGACCAGGCATAGGCAGATTCATGTTCCCAGTTTACTTTCCCGCTATTTTTATCAATGCATGCAAGTACACCTTGTGCCTGTCCGCCGGTTCTGGCAACAGTCACATAAATGTTATCCGACAATTCTTCTTTTCCAACGGCGATGGTAGACTGTACACCACCTGAAACACTGTCCTCGGAGGAACAGTCGTAAGAGGTCTGCCAGATGACCTCTCCTGTCTCCGCATCAATTTTCCAGACAGGAACCTCTGCAGTGGTGCTGCTTCGCCAGCCCAGACGGAAAGAGGTGCTGACATACAGGTAAAGGTGTCCGTCCTCCACAGACAAAACAGGAGTGGAGTTGGAGTCATCCAGAATATCCTGCACCCATACAAGCTGCAGGGTATTCAGATCCAGGCACATCAGATTGCCGCCGTTATCAGCAATAAAAAGATAACCGTCATAGATGGCTGCGCTGTCCTCCATGCCAAGCCAGTAGGAGCCTACGCTGGTACGTGTTCCGTAGTAGCGCCATTTTACAATGTGATCCGGATTTATGGACAAGGTGCCTGCTTCCGGGTCATAACTGGTATTCAGTTTGATCAGATAAAGAATTCCGTTCTCTCCTGGATAGATCAGGGTATCTGTGGCAGCATCCACAAGGGCGGAGGAATCAAAGTAGCTTAAATTTCCGCGAAGGGAAAATTCATCATTATTTCCAAAGGTATACATCACACTGCAGTCCAGAAGATTCACAACAAAGACCCTGGCAGTGCCTTCATTGCTGTCATAACCTGCGCCCACATACATAATTGGATAACCTCTGGGATCAAGTGCACCTGCTCCTTTGAAGGTGAAACCAAGGTAAAGGGGATCTCTGGTAGCCTCGCCGGTTTCCAGATCCAGAAAATATACATAGCCGTCCATGCAGGCATAGATCACTTCCACAAGATCGTCTTTTTCCTTTGCCCAGTCGTACATATTCATGGACTTCTTTACTTCTTGGGACCATTTTTCCATAAGAGGCTGTCCGGTCCAGCCGCTTCCGGACCAGGTGGCATCGCCGTAAGTAATAGAGCCGGTTTTTGCTGTCCAGAGATCCTGGATTTTTCCATTTTTAATCTGTGTATTGCCATAGGCTGCAGTGTCGCGGAAATTGTTTCCGCGGAAGGTGACGATTCCATCCACATCTGTGTAGCTGATCCCGGCATCGAAGGAGTGGGTATCTGTGGAGGTATAATCCGAAGTATTGGCAAGTATCTGTCCGTCCACCTCAATGTCTGTGGTTTCTATGTATAAAGATGGGCTGGTGGAATCTACGCATTTAGGAGAAAATTCTGCCGGTCTTGCCATTGCGGCTTTTACAGCGGCAAGAGAATTGGAGTCATCCATGTCCAGACCGCTGGCTTCCTCAACCATGGAAACTGTATTTACATTTTCCCGGATCTTTTTTACGAGGAAAACTCCTCCCAGTATAATAACTGCTGCAATGATCAGGATCCCTTCTGTAAGAAGAAGTTTTCGGAAGAAATATTTTTGCTGCAGCTGCTTTTTTCGTTTCCCTACTTTTCTTTTCATAATTCTGAATCCTTCCCTGTTCATTTGGCAAAAATTATACAAGGTATGACTGGGAAATTCAAGATGCTAACAGCTGTTTTGGAAATTCAATTTTCAGATTGGGAAAAAGGACGCAATCTTTTTTCTTGACAGTGTATGGCCTGGCTTGTTAAAATATTATTTATCGTGTGAAAAGGAGGAGAAAACATGCTGAAAGTATGGATCGTAGGATCTGAAGGCCAGATTGGCGAGGCAATTAATGAAGTGCTGGATCCGTTGGAAATTGAAGTTTTGAATACAGACAAAAATGCGCTTGATATTACAGAAACAGACGAAGTTCTCCATTTTGGAGAGATCAACCGTCCGGATGTGATCATCAACTGTGCTGCGATCACAGACGTAGAGCTTTGCGAGAAGCAGCCGGAGGAAGCATTTCGTGTAAACGCTTTAGGCGCCCGTAACTTAAGCCTTGTGGCAAGAAAAACAGGGGCAAAGATGGTGCAGCTTTCCACAGACGACGTTTTTGATGGTCTGGCACAGAAGCCGTACACGGAGTTTGACAATACAAATCCTAAGACTGTTTACGGAAAATCCAAGTGCGCCGGGGAGAATTATGTGAAGGAGTTTACCCACAAGCACTTTATCATCCGAAGCAACTGGGTATTCGGAAAGGGAAATAACTTTGTAAACCGTGTTCTGGAGGCTGCAGATCAGGGCAGAGCTCTGGCTGTAGCGGAGGATCAGTATGGTTCCCCTACAAGTGCCAAAGATCTGGCAAGAATTATCCTGCATCTGATCCGTACCAATGAGTACGGAACCTATCATGCAACCTGTCAGGGCGTTTGCAATCGTTATGAATTTGCAAAGGAGATACTTCGCCTTGCAGGCAAAGAGGAGCAGCTGAATCCGGTACCTACCCCGCAGTCTGATCTTTCTTCTGCCAGACCTGCATATGCAGTTCTGGATAATTTCATCCTTCGCATTATCGATGTATATGAGATGCCTGGCTGGAAGGATTCTCTGGAAGAATTTATGAAAGAAAAACGGGAGGGCTAAGATGAGCGCGAAGAAAGAAAAGAATGTAAAAGAGAAAAAGAAGATCAGCTTAACCAGTATGATCTTTATTGCGCTGATCGCCGGAGCAATCACAGGAATGGTTCTCCATTACCTGGTGCCGGATAGCAGTGTGAAGAATGATGTGATCGTTGAGGGAGTGCTGTACGTTCTTGGGCAGGGATTTATCCGCCTTATGAAAATGCTGGTAGTACCTCTTGTTTTCTGCTCACTGGTATGTGGAAGTATGGCTATTGGTGATACTAAGAAGCTGGGAAATGTAGGTGGAAAAACACTTGCATTTTATCTGGTCACAACAGCGGTGGCAGTTGCAGTTGCCCTTGGAATCGGAACTCTTTTGAGACCGGGAATTGGTCTTGATATGAGTAAGATCCAGGTAAATGCTTCCGATATTGAGACTATGGAGTCCACCTCTCTGGTTCAGACCATTCTCAATATCATTCCAGATAACCCCATCAAGTCCCTGGCAAGTGGGGAAATGCTTCAGATCATAGTGTTTGCTTTGATCATTGGTGTGATCCTGGCAAAGCTTGGGGAGCGTGCGGAGACCGTTTCCAATTTTATCAGCCAGTTTAATGATATTATGATGGAAATGACTATGATGGTTATGAGTCTGGCTCCCATTGGTGTATTCAGTCTGATCGCAAGAACTTTTGCAACCATTGGTTTCAGCGCATTTGTGCCTCTGGCAAAATATATGATCGCAGTTCTGATCGCTCTGGCAATCCAGTGTTTTGGTGTATACCAGATTTTGCTGAAGCTGTTCACAGGCCTGAATCCGGTGAAGTTTATCAGAAAGTTTTTCCCGGTTATGGCCTTTGCCTTTTCCACTGCAACCTCCAATGCGACGATTCCGCTTTCTATTGATACGCTGTACAAGAAGATGGGTGTTTCCAAGAAGATTTCTTCTTTTACCATACCTCTTGGTGCGACTATCAATATGGATGGTACTTCCATTATGCAGGGAGTTGCGGTTATGTTCGCTGCCCAGGCTTTTGGAATCCAGCTGACTCCTATGGATTATATTACAGTAATCGGAACAGCCACACTGGCTTCCATTGGTACCGCAGGTATTCCAAGTGTTGGACTTGTTACTTTGACTATGGTATTTAATTCTGTTGGTCTTCCAGTTGAGGCAATCGGTATTATCATGGGTATTGACCGTATTCTGGATATGGCAAGAACAGCGGTTAATATTACCGGTGATGCTGTTTGTACGACCATTGTGGCTTGCCAGAATGGGGCTGTGGATAAAGAAGTGTTTAATAAAGCTGAATAAAAATATTGGCGTGTGTATGTGAGTTTAGACTCAGGTATGCACGTCTTTTTTTGTGTGGCGAAGGCGGACGCCTGGGAGAGACAGTGTGTTGCGGACAACGTCAAAAAACGGGATTTTACTCCGTCGTCGATTGCAGGTTCCATAAACAAACTCGCCCCTGCTGGGCTCAGACAGTGTTTATGGAACCTGCGCTATACTCATAAAATCCCGCTTTTTGACTAACTGTCCGCAACACACTGCCCATCCCAGGCTGATTGTTCAAAGTAACTATGAATTAAGTGGAAATAAACAGCGTATAACACTTGACAACAGTATAATACTGTTATATACTGTTTACATAAGGAGGAGTCACATGAAGATCATAATTAATCACTCGTCGATGCAGCCAATTTATGAGCAGATCACAGATCAGATTAAGGCGATGATCATTGACGGGACGTTAAAGGAAGAGGAAATGCTTCCCTCTGTGAGAACTTTGGCGAAGGAGCTGAAGATTAGTGCTCTTACGGTGAAGAAGGCGTATGACTTTCTGGAGGAAGAGGGGTTCGTGGTTACGGTGCATGGGAAAGGCAGCTTTATTGCCAAGAATAACCAGGGACTTCTTATGGAAGAGCGGAAGCGGGAGATTGAGACAGAACTGGAGGAAGTGATCCGGAAAGCGCGGATCAGCGGATTGTCTGAGGAAGAGATCCGGGAACTGTTTGAGCTTATTATGGAGGAGTAGATATGCTGCTGAGTTTGAAGAATTTGCAGAAGAATTATCCTGGATTTTCCCTGGATGTAAGTATGGAAATAGAAGAAGGACAGATCACCGGTCTGATCGGAGCCAATGGAGCAGGGAAGTCTACTACCTTTAAGGTTATTCTGGGGCTGGTTCATCCTGATGCAGGAGAGATTCGTCTGTTTAATAAGGATATGGAGCAGATTTCCCAAAAAGAGAAAGCGGATATAGGCGCGACACTTTCTGACAGCGGTTTTTCCAATTGTCTGACAGTGAAACAGATTGTGCATATTCTGACAGAGACTTATGAGAAATTTGACCGGGAGATGTTTGAGAAGCGGTGCAGCCTGTTTTCCATCCCCCTGGATAAGAAACTAAAAGAGTTTTCCACAGGAATGAAAGCAAAGTTAAAAGTGCTGACAGCCACCAGCTTTGATGCCAGACTTCTTGTTCTGGATGAGCCTACAGCCGGTCTGGACGTGATTGCCAGGGACAGTATTCTGGAACTCCTTCGGGAATATATGGAGACGGAAGGAAGAAGTATTCTGATCAGCTCCCACATTTCCTCAGATCTGGAGAGCCTGTGTGATGATATCTATATGATTGATAAGGGACGGATCGTGCTTCATGAGAATACAGATGTGCTGCTGGATGAATATGGTCTTATCAAGGCTGACGAGAAGCAATATGAATTGCTTGATAAGCAGCATATTCTCAAGGTGAAGAAGGAGCAATACGGCTACAGCTGTCTCACAGATGAGCGTGCATTTTATGCGGAGAACTACCCGCAGCTTGCAATAGAACGTGGGTCTGTGGACAAGGTTATTACTATGATGATCAAGGGGGAAGTATTATGAAAGGTATGTTTGTAAAAGACATGGAAATTATGAGGGGAAACATGAAAACGTTCATTGGCGTATATATTATAGCCATTTTCTGTTTCCTTAGTACTTCCGCAGGTCCTTCTTTTCTAATCAGTTATGTGTCTGTTCTGGCTGCTGTTATGGCACTGAATACCATAGCAAGTGATGATATGGATAATGGTATGCCTTATATTTTTACTTTTCCTATCAGCAGGAAAGAATATGTGAAGGAGAAGTATCTGCTGGGTGCAGGGATGGTCACGGTATTGTGGGCTGTTGCTGTTGCAATTGCAATTGGTGTAAATGCTTCCGGATATCGTATGGTGTCCTGGGAAGAACTGATCGCTTCTGCAGCTGCCGGTCTTTTTCTTGCTGTTTTCGCAAATGCGGTTGTGTTTCCGGTACAGTTGAAATATGGAAGCTCTACAGGAAGGCTGGTGCTACTTGTTCTTGTATTTGGCATCATGGCTGTAGGATGGATTGGCGTAGAACTATGCCAGAAAATGAAAGTGGATTTTTCAGGTCTGAAAAATCTGGGCCTGCGCATTTGGAACCTTGGAATCCCAGTCTGTCTGGCGATGCTATTTGTTCTTATGTTGCTAATGCTTCTGATTTCCTGTACAATATCCATAAAGATTATGGAGAAAAAGGAGTACTGATCCGGAAATGAAGAAGAATCAGATTTTTATAAAATGCGGAACTGAATATAAGGAGATGACGAAAGAACTGCTGGAGGCGTGCAATCTGGCAGGGGAGATAGAGAAGAAGTTTGAGAAATGCGGATTGAAGGTGCTTTCAGAAAATTCCGGGGCAGGTTTACAGCAGAATAGTGAGAAGATTATAACAGAAGCGAAGTTTGAAACAAAGAGCAGTCTTATTGACAACTCTGAAGCAGAAGTGGACTGTTTTTATTCTTCGGATTCTGTGGAAAAACAGAATTCAGAATTTGGTTTGTACAATATGCGGATCGGCATCAAGCCAAACCTGGTCGCCCCCATGGAAGCCTACTGGGGCGGCACCACTCACCCAGAGGTAGTCGCCGGAATCGTAGAATATCTTCAGGAAAAAGGGTTTTCCAATCTGGTGATCATGGAAGGTTCCTGGGTAGGAGATAAGACCTCCGAATCCTACGAAGTCTGTGGTTTCAAGTCCCTCTGTGAAAAATATAACGTTCCGTTCCTTGACATGCAAAAGGAAAAGGGAGTGCCTGTACAATGTGGCGATATGATCTTAAACATCTGTAAAAGTGTCCTTGACCTGGACTTCCTTATTAATGTTCCGGTACTAAAAGGTCACTGTCAGACCAAAATCACCTGTGCATTGAAGAACATGAAAGGTCTTCTCCCTAATTCTGAGAAGCGCCGTTTTCACGCATTAGGTCTCCATGACCCCATCGCTCACCTGGGCCTTGCTATCCACCAGGATTTCATCGTGGTAGACAATATTTGCGGAGACCTGGATTTCGAGGATGGCGGCAACCCCGTAGAGATGAACCGCGTTCTGGCAGCTGTGGATCCGGTTCTTATGGATGCCTATGTCTGCGACATGATGTACTACCAGGTAGAAGAGGTTCCCTACATCACAAAGGCTGCCACCCTTGGTGTTGGCTGCGCCGACATCCGCCAGGTAGAAATCCGTGCCCTCGATGGCAACCCCGGTGCCCCCATTCCCAAGTCACGGAAAGTGGTAGAGCTTGTCGACGCTGTAGAAGAAGTAGAATCCTGCAGCGCCTGCTACGGCAACCTGATCCCTGCCCTTGACCGCCTGAAGCAAGAAGGCCTCCTTTCAAACCTGACCACCCGAATTTCCATCGGTCAAGGCTACCGAAACCAGGAAGGCATCCTGGGAATCGGCCACTGCACCCGCCACTTCACCCACCACCTGGAAGGATGTCCGCCAACTGAAGAAGAGATTTATGAGTTCCTGAAAATTTATTTAATTGGTTGAAAGTTATTCAAGGCGGACGCATTCGGACAATGGTGATTGCTCACTCGCTGGAGCGTTGCGCCGGCGAGTGAGTAATACACATTGTCCAAATGCGTCCGCATTGAAGAACTTTTAATCAACTAAATAGCAAAAAATCACAGCCCCGCCAAAAACGGGGCTGTCTTTCTATACACTTTAGATCAACTTCTTCACCATCTCCACAATCTCTTCCTTCGTCACCCTGCTGCTGTTAATACACAGATCATACTGCAACATATCCAGCCAGTTAGTATCCGTAAAATACTCATAATAAGCCCGGCGTTCCTTATCCGTACGTTTCACCAGCTTCCTTACACTCTTTTCCTCCCGGCCGGTACGTGCAATCACCGTCTTCACACGGTCCTCAAACGGAGCATAGATAAACAGACTCAGATGCTTATCCTTATTATCCTGTAAGATATAATTGCCACATCGCCCAACGATCACGCAATTCTCTTTTTCGGCTGCCTCCAAAATGATCTTCTTCTGCAGATCGTAAAGCACATCATTCATGGGAACAAAATGGTATTCCGGATTCATCTGCAGCTCGTAATCCACCGGATACAGCCACTGGCTGGCTTTTCTCTCATCTACTCTGGCAAACTCATCAAAAGGAATATTCTTCTCCCTGCTGGCCATTTCGATCAGCTCCTTATCATAGAACTTAAATCCCAGTTCCTCCGCAAGAGCCTTTCCAATAATACGTCCATTACTTCCAAACATACGATTGATTGTTATAACACGGTTACTCATAAACGGCGCCTCCTTTTGTGGTGGATTTGTAAATAATTTTGTTATAAAATAGTTTATGAAAACTATTTTCTGTTCTTTTTCGCATTATAACATAATTGTATGAAAATATCTATATAATTTGCATAAAATCAAAACAAAAAAATATTCTGAATATGTCATTTCGCTGGAAATTTGAACCCTTTCTTGTTATACTAAAAATAGCAATACGATTGCTGTTCACTGCATGTACAGATTGCAGAAAGCCTTTTTCAAACACGCTCTGGAAAAGCGTATTTGGAAAACGATGAACAGTGATACAATATGAGAAAGGAATTGAACATGCTCAAAATAAAAAATTATGTGAAAGCAGAATCTCTGGAACAGGCTTATGAGCTGAACCAGAAGCGGACTGCCTGTGTGCTTGGTGGCATGGTGTGGCTGAAAATGGGTAACCGTGTTGTAACCACAGCCATTGATCTTTCCGGGCTTGGTCTGGATACCATCACAGAAACAGAAAGTGAATTTGTGATTGGCTGTATGACCCCATTGCGGGACCTGGAACTTCATCAGGGACTTCATACATATACGAAAGGTGCCATAAGAGAAAGCCTGCGCCATATTGTAGGCGTACAGTTCCGCAACTGCGCCACTGTAGGCGGAAGTATCTGGGGACGCTTCGGCTTTTCTGATGTACTCACCATGCTTCTGGCACTTGATACAGAGGTGGAACTTTTTAAAGGCGGCAGAGTCTGTCTTTCTGATTTTGTGAAAATGCCAAAAGACAGAGATATTCTGGTACGCATTATCATAAAGAAAACTCCGTTGAAGGTTGCCTATTTAAGCCATCGTAATACCAAGACCGATTTCCCGGTACTGGCATGCTGTATCAGGCTGTCTGAGAATGGCGTGAGAGCGGTTTACGGTGCCCGTCCGGCGAAGGCATTTCTTCTGGAAGACGAAGAAGGTCTCCTTGCAGGCATGGAAACCATGTCTTCGGAAGAGAAGAAGACAGCGGTTCAGAAATTTGCAGACTATGCAGCACGGAAGGTTCCTACCTTTGGAAACATGCGAGGCAGCGCAGAGTACAGAACCCTTCTTGTGAAGGTTCTCACAAGAAGAGCATTAGAAGCAGTGGGAGGTATGACAGATGAAAATTAATTTCTGGCTGAATGGAGCCAAAAAGGAAGCGGAAATCAGTCCTGACACCATGCTTCTGGAGTTTCTTCGAAGCCTTGGCTGCTACAGTGTAAAAAGAGGCTGTGAAACTGCAAACTGCGGTCTTTGCACCGTTTTGGTAAATGACAAGCCAATGCTGTCCTGCAGTGTCCTTGCCGCCCGTATTGACGGCAAAAAGGTCACCACCATGGAGGGACTTCAGGCAGAAGCTGAAGAATTTGGAACTTTTCTTGCCAATGAAGGCGCAGAGCAGTGCGGATTCTGTAATCCGGGATTTATCATGAATGTACTTGCGATGACAAAAGAACTGGAAAATCCAACCGAAGAAGAGATTAAGGAATATCTGGCAGGCAATCTTTGCCGCTGCTCCGGTTTTGTTGGACAGACCAGAAGTATCCTGAAATATCTGGAATATAAGAAAAACGGAAATATCCAGGAGAAGGAGGTGCAGGCATGAGCTATGTAAATAAGTCTTTGCAGAAAAAGGATGCCATGGCTCTGGTGACCGGAAAGCCAGTCTACACAGACGACCTGGCACCAAAGGACTGCCTGATCATCAAGATCTTAAGGAGTCCCTATGCCAATGCCTGGGTGGAAGAGATCAAGACGGACACAGCCATGAAGGTAGAAGGAATGGCACTGATCCTTACCTGGAAAGATGTTCCAAAGAGACGTTTCGCCTCTGCCGGACAGACCTATCCGGAGTTCAGTCCTTATGACAGAATGATCCTGGATCAGCATCTTCGTTTCGTAGGGGATGCAGTGGCAATTGTGGCAGGAGAAACAGAAGCAGCTGTAGACCTTGCCATGAAGCGCATTAAAGTGAAATACCGCGTGGAAACACCGGTTCTTGATATGCATACAGCTAAGGATAATCCGGTTCTGGTCCACCCGGAAGAGGACTGGGAATCCAAGTTCCCGGTTGGTGCAGATAACAAGCGGAACCTTGCAGCAAAAGGCCATGAGGAAATGGGAGATATTGACAAGGTTTTGTCAGAATGCAAATATACAGTAGATGAAGTTTATCACACAAAGGCTGATCAGCAGTGTATGATGGAGACCTTCCGCACATATTGTACCAAGGATTATTTCGGCAGGCTGAATGTGGTTTCCTCCACACAGGTACCGTTCCACCTTCGCCGAATCCTTGGAAATGCCCTTGGAATCCCATCCTCCAGGATCCGCGTGATCAAGCCTCGTATTGGCGGCGGCTTTGGAGCCAAGCAGACAGAGGTCTGTGAAATTTATCCGGCAATTGTTACCTGGATGACAGGACGTCCATCCAAAATCGTTTACAGCCGTTATGAATCTTTAATCTGCGCTTCTCCCCGTCATGAGATGGAAGTACACGTAAAAGTTGGTGCAGATGAGAACGGAATCGTAAAAGGAATTAAAGTAGAGGCGCTTTCCAATGCTGGTGCATACGGAGATCACAGTCCTACAACCATCGGACTTACAGGTCATAAGGCAATTGCCCTGTACCGGAATCTGGAAGCCTATGCTTTTGACTATGAGGTTGTTTACACCAACGTGCAGGCATCCGGTGCATATCGTGGATATGGTGCCACACAGGGAATTTATGCAGTGGAATCCGCTGTTAATGAGCTGGCCCATAAGATGAATATGGATCCTGCAAGGATCCGTGAGTTGAATATGCCAATTGAAGGCGAGCCAATGTATGACTATGATGGAAACCTGACTCATACAGCAAGCTGTACGATGGATCGCTGCCTTGCCCGGGCCAAGGAGATGATCGGCTGGGATGAGAAATATCCATGCCGTGATATGGGAAATGGAAAAGTCCGTGGCGTAGGTCTTGCCATGGCGATGCAGGGCTCCTCTATTGCCAATGTAGACGTGGGAGGCGCAACCCTGAAGCTGAATGAGGACGCATCCTATACACTTTCCCTTGGATGTGCAGATATGGGTACGGGCTGTGATACCATTCTTTCTCAGATGGCAGCCGACTGTCTGGAAACAGAATTTGAGAATATTGTTGCATTTGGTGTGGATACGGATGTTTCTCCATATGACTCCGGTTCTTATGCATCTGCCACTACTTACGCTACAGGCAATGCAGTTATTAACGCCTGCAATGAGCTGAAAAAGAGGATTATCCGGCTGGGTGCTGAAATGCTGGGTGTAAGTCCTGAGGAAGCAGACTTTGATGGAAAGAAAGTCTACGCAGGGGAAAAAGAGGTCAGTCTTCAGGAGATTGCTTATAAGGGAACCTGCGGAAATACCCTGGAAATGCAGGTGACTGCCTCCTATTCTTCCCAGATTTCTCCGCCGCCTTATATGGTTGGGGCAGCAGAGGTGGAAGTAGACAAAGAGACAGGAAATATTGACCTGATCGATTATGTGGCAGTTGTAGACTGCGGAACTCCTATTAATCCCAATCTTGCCCGTGTGCAGACTGAGGGAGGAGTTGCCCAGGGAATCGGTATGGCACTTATGGAGAATGTGCAGTATTCCAAAGAAGGTAAGATTCGTGAGAATTCTTTCATGCAGTACAAGATCCCAAGCCGTGAGGATATTGGAAATATCCGGGTTGAGTTTGAGAGCAGCTATGAAAAGAGCGGTCCTTTTGGTGCCAAGTCCATCGGTGAGCTGGTAATCGATACCCCTTGTCCTGCAATTGCAGATGCGGTTTACAATGCTTCCGGTGTCCGGATAAGAGAGCTGCCGATCACATCGGAGAAGATTGCCATGGGAATTCTGAAAAAAGAACTGGAGAAATAATATATGGGATTTATTTTTAAGGGGATACTGGCAGTGATCTGGCTGCTGGTAGTTCCCTGCCTGGCAGGGGGATTCTATTTCCGCAGAGAAAAAAGAACCTGCGGTGAATATCTTCTGGCCGGTTATACACTGTTATTTGCCATTACAGAGCTGCTTTCCCTTATCATGATCTTTACAAAGCAGCCGCTTCATCTGCTGACAGCTACATATGGTGTGACGGCTGGTGTGCTGGCATTTCTGGGTGTCTGGAGTCTTTATAAGAAGAGGCAGAAGGAAACCGGTAAGTGTGCTGGTACATATTGCAGCAAAAGGGCAGAAGAGTCAGATGTTTTCAAGCCGCAGATCGGAAATTCTTCCGGTTTGAAAAGTTTTTTGCAGAAGAATGGAATTTCCCCGGAGCTTGTGGTGGCAGGAATTCTGATTCTGTTCCAGCTTGTCGTTGTGGTGCTTTATGCCCATATGGATGAAGATGATGCTTTTTATGTAGGAACAGCCACTACCGCGGTGGAAACCGATTCTCTTTATGCATATAACCCCTACACCGGAGCCGCTTACAATGTATTGCCAAGCCGTTACATTCTTTCTCCGTTTCCTGCATTTCTTGCTGTGACCAGCCGGTTATGCGGAGGACTTCATCCAGCCATTGTGGCACATACTGTTTTTCCGGCGGTATTTGTTTTTCTGGCATATGTGGTGCTTTTTCAGTACAGCCGCATATTCTTCAAGGGAAAGGCTGGAGAACAGGGGATTTTTATGATCCTTTGTGCCGTGATCCTGTGGTTTTGCGGATATTCGGTATACAATTCAGAAATTTTTACAATGGGCAGGATCTGGCAGGGAAAAGCTGTGCTGGCAGGGGTATTTTTACCATTTTTATTTCTGCTCTGTATGGAGATTTTTATGCAGGAAAAACCGGAATATCCATGGAGCCTAGCTTTTCTGGCAAATGGAGCCTGCTGTCTGTTTTCCTCAATGGGAATCATGCTTGCCCCTCTTCTGATGGGAGTATTTGCTCTGCTTAGTCTGGTGAAATTCAGAGACGGAAGAAGATTCTTAAAGAGTGTAGTCTGCTGTCTGCCATCCCTGATACTTGGCGTGGTATACATTCTGGTATTTTAGGAGGTGGAGAGATGAAACGAGCACTTTTGGCTTCACTGGACGCCTGGCAGAAATACTGGGGAAACGGATTTTATGTCTATTTACTGCTGGCTGCATTTTTGTATTTCCTGGTATTCGGAAGAAAAAAAGAACGAGCCAGAATTTTATCCGGCTATATTGTAGTTTTTCTTGCTGTGTTTTTCTGTCCGGTGACTGCTTATATTATACAGAAATGTATAGGACGGTCGGTTTACTGGAGAGTATTATGGGTTCTTCCGGCAGTGCCGCTTATAGCTTATGCCGGAACCTGCCTGGTAAAAAAGGCGGGAGCTTCCAGACCACGGCAGTACATACTTCTGATTTTTATTGCGGCAGTGCTGGCTTTTTGCGGAACTGGCCTGAATAGAGATGGTTTTTACAAAAAGGTTCAGAATGTACAGAAGATTCCTGATGAGGTAGTAAGCATCTGCAATCTGATCAATGAGCAGAAGGAAGAAAATGAAGAAATCTACCTGGCAACAGATGACAAAATAGCTTCCTACGTGAGAGTTTATGATCCATCTATCAAAATGCCTTACGGAAGAGGCGGTAAAGGAGCCTCTGGAAAAAAAGCTGCAAGATGGCTCCATAAACAGCTTGTGGCAGAAGTACCGGTGATCAAAAAGGTAGTAAAAAATGCAAAAAGACTGAAATGCAATTACCTGGTTTTCCCTGTTCCAAGCAAAAAGAAGCAGCTGTATATGGAAACAAAAGGGTTCTTACTGATCGGTCAGGTAAATGAGTACGGTATTTTCAAATATTGTGAATAAAAGGGTTGCATTTACAGGAAAAAGCTGATACATTTAGTTTGTGAATAAACTGAATACGGGAAGTTATGATAGAGGCGCAGGCTTCATCAGTAATTTCAGCTGCAGAGACTGGTTGTGTGCAGAGTATGGGCATACGCAGATACAGGCTCTGGGTCGTATGGCAGACTGGCTGGAATGAAAGGGGAGACTGCCGAAGGATTTTTTTCTCAGCCAGGAGAGAAGTTCTGGGCTGACGCAGAATATGCGGCAGACTGTCACTGTTGTGGAGCGCTATCTAAGGTATAGATCCTGTGAAGAATAAATGCCATGAATGTGTCCCCATAATGGGAGTGCATTCATGGCTTTTTGCGTTAAAGAAGAGGAGGCTTTTAAGAAAACGCTCTGACCGGTTTGTGACTGGTCATCTGGTATTCAGGAAAAAAGAGGGAGGAAATCGATAATGAAGTACAATTGTAAAAAGTTGTCTGTTCTTTTTGCAGCTGTTATGATGTTTGTCCTGGCATGTCCGGTGACTGTTCTGGCAGCGGCAGAAGAGGAGGCTGGCACACCTGCTGTGTACGCTACTTTCTGGTCATTGATACCGCCAGTTGTGGCAATCGTTCTGGCATTGATCACAAAAGAGGTTTACAGTTCCTTGTTTCTTGGAATTTTAGTTGGAGCACTTCTGTACTCTGGCGGTAATTTTGAGGGAACGGTTAACCATATTTTTTCAGGCGGAATGATCAGTGTGTTATCATCCGGCAGTAACGTAGGTATTCTGGTGTTCCTGGTAATTCTTGGAACTATGGTCTGCCTGATGAACCGGGCTGGAGGCTCAGCCGCTTTTGGACGCTGGGCAGGCAAACACATCAAGACAAGAGTTGGGGCAGAGCTGGCAACCATTTTGCTTGGAGTGCTGATTTTTATTGATGATTATTTCAACTGTCTGACGGTAGGCAGTGTTATGAGACCAATCACAGATCAGCACAATGTATCACGCGCGAAGCTGGCATACCTGATCGATGCCACAGCTGCGCCGGTATGTATCATTGCACCAATCTCATCCTGGGCAGCTGCTGTCAGCGGTTTTGTTCCGGGAGAGGATGGAATGTCCGTGTTTGTAAGAGCTATTCCCTATAACTATTATGCACTTCTTACGATTGTAATGATGGTATCCATGGTTTTGATGAAAGAAGAGTTTGGTGCTATGGGTGTGCATGAGTCCAATGCGTTAAAAGGGGATCTGTTTACCACAGCAGCCCGTCCTTATGCTTCTGGCGAAGGTGATGGACCGGTGAATCCAAGAGGAAAGGTTATGGATCTTCTGATCCCTATCATCTCTTTGGTTATCTGCTGTGTAATCGGTATGATCTATACTGGAGGATTTTTCAGCGGTACAGATTTTGTAACTGCTTTTTCCCAGAGTGATGCTTCTGTCGGACTGGTGCTTGGAAGCTTTTTCGGTCTGGTGATTACCATTCTTCTTTATATGGTGCGCAGAGTGCTGTCCTTCCGCGATTGTATGGCATGCATTCCGGAGGGCTTTAAGTCCATGGTACCGGCAATCTTGATCCTCACTTTTGCATGGACCTTAAAGAGTATGACGGACAGTCTGGGAGCTGCTGAGTTTGTTGCGGAAATGGTGAAGTCTTCTGCAGAAGGACTGGTAAATATGCTTCCGGCTATTATATTCCTGGTAGCCTGCTTCCTGGCATTTGCTACTGGTACTTCATGGGGAACCTTCGGTATTCTGATCCCGATTGTTGTTCATGTATTTGAAAACACACCGGGAGACTTGATGATTATTTCCATCTCTGCCTGTATGGCTGGTGCTGTTTGCGGTGACCATTGTTCTCCGATTTCGGATACGACTATTATGGCCTCCGCGGGAGCTCAGTGTGATCATGTAAATCATGTGTCAACCCAGCTGCCTTATGCCATTGTGGCAGCAGTGGTATCCTTTGTAACTTACATTTTCGCCGGCTTTATCCAGAGCCCACTGTGCCTGATCATCGGTGTAGCACTGATGATGGGAGCTATGTGTGTTGTGAAAATGAAGTTTTCAGATCTGAAAACGGAATAAAGAGGTTTTTCTTATTGGAAAAATAAGAAAAGAATGTGGAAGCCGGGATGGATTTTCCTGTGTAATGCCTGCGGCAGTGTGAAAGAATTTACAGTGTCTGCAGAGTATTGGCGGGGAAATTGTCCTGGCTTTTTTGCATGCTTCTATCTTCTCTATTGGCTGCTTAATATTCGCTTTGGAGCGTGTGTGGAGAAGGTTTTTTGCAAGATGTGCATTACACTTTGCGGGAAAGCTTTTTTTTATGTGTTCTGGAGCTTTTGGAGCTTGGGGCAAGGTTTGCCTTGCATATGCCCGGGAAAAACTATATAATGGAAAAATGGACGAAAAAATCAGAATCAACAAATACTTAAGCGAAGCGGGATTCTGTTCAAGACGTGAGGCTGACAGCCTGATCCAGAACGGACGGGTGACTGTGGAAGGTCATAAGGCAGAACCGGGAGAAAGGATTACAGCAGATACAGTTGTATTTGTGGATGGTAAGCCTGTGAAAAAAGTAGAAGAAAAAGTTCTACTTTTATTTCACAAGCCCCGAGGTGTGGTGTGCAGCACAAAAAAACAGCGCCAGGAGACTACAGTTACGGAGTATCTGAATTATCCGGTTCGAATTTATCCCATAGGACGTCTTGATAAGGAATCCGAAGGGCTTTTGCTTTTAACAAACCAGGGAGACCTGGTAAATAAGATCATGCGTGCGGGAAACTACCATGAGAAAGAATATCTGGTGACTGTGAATAAACCAGTTGATGGTGATTTTGTGAAAAAAATGTCATCTGGAATTCCTATTCTGGATACCATTACCCGTCCGTGTTTTGTGGAAAAAACAGGGAGAAATTCTTTTCGGATTATTCTCACCCAGGGATTGAACCGGCAGATCCGCCGAATGTGTGAATATCTGGGATATCAGGTGCTTAGTCTGAAGCGCGTACGAATCATGGAACTGACAATAGATGGCCTGAAAGAGGGCGGGTACAGAGAAGCCACCCAGGAGGAGTGGAAGAAGCTGGAACGTGGAATTGCAGATTCCTCCCAGCTTCCCGCAGCCAGAAGGCAGGACAGTGTACCTGTATTTTCAAAAAAACAGGGGAGAGACAGCATTCCCTTTTCTTCAATTCCAGAAGAAAAAAGGCAAAATAAGCCAGCTGCTTCCCGCACTATTTCAAAAAAACGGCAGTCTGTCTCACAGAGGAAGTCTGCTTGCAGTAATTATAACAGTAAAACAGGAGGACATCATGGAACACTCTCTACAGCGAATGAAAGAACTGGTAGAAAAGCTGGACCAGGCCGCGAAGGCATATTACCAGGAAGACAGGGAAATCATGAGCAATCAGGAGTACGACAGCCTGTACGACCAGCTGGAGCAGCTGGAAAAAGAAACCGGCACTGTACTCACAAATAGTCCTACTGTCCGTGTAGGATACGAGGCAGTCAATGAACTTCCGAAGGAAGAACATCCAAGCCCCATGCTATCCCTTGATAAGACAAAAGACAGGGAAGTGCTCCGTGGATTTATAGGAAATCACAAATGCCTTTTATCCTGGAAGCTGGACGGACTGACCATTGTTCTTACTTATGAGAACGGTGAACTTGTGAAAGCAGTAACAAGGGGGAATGGAATTGTAGGTGAGGTTATTACCAACAATGCCAGGGTGTTTAAGAATATTCCTCTTCGCATCCCTTATAAAGGTCAGCTGGTGCTTCGGGGTGAGGCGATTATCACTTATTCTGAGTTTGAGCGGATCAACGAGACTATAGGCGATGCAGATGCCAAATATAAGAACCCGCGGAATCTTTGCAGTGGTTCCGTGCGTCAGCTGAATAACGAGATTACGGCGAAACGAAATGTGCGTTTTTATGCCTTTGCCCTGGTAAGTGCCCGGGATGTGGATTTTTCTAATTCCAGGGAGCAGCAGTTTATCTGGCTGAAGAAACAGGGCTTTGAGGTGGTGGAGTATAAGTTGGTTACCTCTGAAAGTCTGGATGAAGCCATGGATTATTTTTCAAAGACAATTGTAAACAACGATTTTCCGTCAGACGGACTGGTGGTGACCTACGATGACATCGCCTATGGGGAGTCTCTGGGGAGTACTGCGAAATTTCCGCGAAATTCCTTTGCTTTTAAATGGGCGGATGAAATGCGGGAAACCAGGCTGGTGGATATGGAATGGAGTCCGTCAAGAACCGGACTGATTAATCCGGTTGCAATTTTTGAACCAGTGGAGCTGGAAGGTACTACAGTAAGCCGTGCAAGCGTGCACAATATCAGTATTGTGAAGGAACTGCAGCTTGGAATTGGAGATACCATTAAGGTGTATAAAGCCAATATGATCATTCCACAGATTGCGGAGAATCTTACAAGAAGCGGCAATCTGGTAATTCCGGATAAATGTCCGGTGTGCGGCCGGGAGGCGCGTATCCGCAAGGAAAACGATGTGGAGACATTATACTGCATGAATCCGGACTGTGTTGCCAAGAAGATTAAGTCCTTCAGCCTTTTTACCAGCCGTGATGCCATGAATATTGACGGACTTTCAGAGGCAACTCTGGAGAAGTTTATTGCAATGGGATTTATTCATAATTTTGGTGATATTTTTGAAATTGGAAAATATAAAGATCAGATCGTAGAAATGGAAGGATTTGGTCAGAAGTCCTTTGATAATCTGATGGTGAGTCTGGAGAAAGCGAAAAAAACTACTCTTGCCAAGGTGATCTACAGTCTTGGGATTACAGGTATCGGTCTTGCAAATGCCAAGGTGATCTGTAAATATTTTGACGATGATATAGAGAAAATCCGCCATGCGGAGGAAGAAGAGATCAGCTCGATTGAAGGAATCGGTCCGGTAATCGCCGGAAGTCTGGCTGATTATTTTAAGAGCGCAGAGAATAATCAGAAGCTGGATCATCTGCTCAGTCATCTTCATCTGGTTCATGAGGAGACTTCAGCAGAACAGGTTTTTGCAGGGAAAACCTTTGTTATTACAGGCAGTGTGGAGCATTTTTCCAACCGTTCTGAGGCAAAGGAATTTATCGAAGCCCGCGGCGGTAAGGTGACCGGCTCTGTAACAAAGAAAACAGACTATCTGATTAATAACGATAAAACATCTGCTTCTTCCAAGAACAAGAAGGCTCAGGAACTGGGAATCCCGATTTTGTCGGAGGAGGATTTCCTGGAGCTGGCGGGGATTTAAAAGAAAATTTGGGTAATCTGTACGTTGTACTTTGCGGTATATTTTGCAGAATGCCTTTTGGTAATCTGTGTTTTTTGCTTACTTCGTTTACAGCAATCCCCTTTGCGATGCATAAAAATCATGCAATCCCATGATCTCGCGACGAGGTTTTCGGGTTTTCTGTGAACTTTGTTTATAAAAAACACCTCGCGGAACGTTACCAGTGAACAGTAACTTTTTCATAACTTGCTTGTGCCTTGAGCGAAGCGAAAGGAATGACAAAAAGTATGTATAATAGTAGGAGGAAATTGCAATGCCAATTAAAATACAAAGTGATCTCCCGGTAAAGGAGATTCTGGAAAAAGAAAACCTGTTTGTTATGGACGAGAACCGTGCTATGCACCAGGATATCCGTCCGATTTATATTCTGATCTTAAATTTAATGCCACTGAAAGAGGAAACCGAGCTTCAGCTTCTTCGCTCTCTTTCCAATACTCCTCTGCAGGTTGACGTAAGCTTTATGGCAGTGGAGTCCCATCAGGCGAAAAACACTTCCAGGAGTCATCTGAACAAATTTTATCAGACTTTTTCTGAACTGAAAGATAAGAAGTTTGATGGAATGATCATTACAGGAGCACCGGTAGAGCAGATGGAGTTTGAAGAGGTTGATTACTGGGAGGAAGTTACCCAGATCATGGACTGGTCAGAGACCCATGTGACATCTACCATTTTCCTGTGCTGGGCTGCTCAGGCTGCGCTCTACCATTTCTATGGACTGAAGAAACGTAAGCTGGATAAGAAAATGTTTGGCCTTTTCTGGCACAAGGTAATGAACCGCAAAATTCCGCTGGTCAGAGGGTTCGATGATGTATTTCTGGCACCTCATTCCCGCCATACAGAAGTTCCTATTGAAGATGTACACGCCTGCAAAGACCTTACTGTCCTTGCAGAATCCGACGAAGCAGGTCTTTTTCTTGCCATGGCAGAAGACGGCCGCAAGATTTTTGTGATGGGTCACCCGGAATACGACCGTGTCACCCTGGACGGCGAGTACAAACGCGATCTTGGCAAAGGTCTCCCCATCGAAATGCCTGAAAACTACTACCGCGACAACAACCCCGAAAACGGTCCGCTTCTGCTGTGGAGAGCCCATGCCAACAACCTGTATACCAATTGGCTAAATTATTACGTCTACCAGAGCACCCCGTATGACCTGTACGGAACACCTGATTTTTCCAGTATTTCCAGGGGTTAAGAGAGTTGCGCATTTCACGTAAATTATTATAATTTCACGCTATTTATTACGAAAATGGAGTAAAAATGGAGTACTAGAGGTGTGAAAATGGGGTATCAAAATAAGAATGTAAAAGGTGTGTAAATGAATATTTTTTATAAATTTTGATGAATAAAAATACATGAATAAGTCCATGGGTTATTTGATAACTTATGGGCTTATTTTAGTGTTTGGGACAATTTTTAGCCCAGATATTATTGGGCTTTGTTTTTAGAAAAAGAGAAGATGCATTATTGGTGCGATTGTATTTCAATGTGGTTCTTATTTCAAATCAAAAAAATCTTAAAAAAATCGCATTTTTTTTCCATTTTTTTACACATTTCGACAAGTAATTCCATTATTTATAATAGGAGAGTATAGTACCACTCCATAAAATTAGAAACGGAGGAATCAAAAATGTGGCATTTTTGGCTTTTTTTCTGGATCCTGCTGGCAGTGGTAATTATACTCATGTATTGCTGCCTTGTTAGAGCTGGAAAAATGGACGACGAAATGGAGAAGGCGTTTAGAAAATTAAATGAAAAGAGAAAGGATGAGACAGAGCTGTGGCAAGGGGAAGATCAGGAGTAATTTCAAAGGAATATAAGGGGGAAGAAAATACTGCCTATCATGACGTTATTAAATTATTCAAAATTTATCGGGCTGTAAACTGGCAGATGCAAATTAAAATTAATCAGGTTAAACGTCGATTCCATATGGAGTATGGTACAGACGTGGATGAATTCTTAGAAAGCATTTATCAAGCGGGAATGGACGTGGAAAGAGATTTGGCATCTGAGAAAGAGCGTGTAGAGGCCATCAACCGATCAAACCAATATTTGCGTTTAATTGATGAAGCCGTTGATCTTATGCGAAGGTACCATCCGCAGGGGGAGCGGTATTATTGGGTACTTTATTACAGTTATTTATCGTCAACAAAACCAGAGAACATTGATGAAATCCTGGACAAGCTGGAACTACATTTTCCGCAATATGCAAGAGTTCACAGGACTACATATTTTCGTTGGCGTGAACAGGCTTTTGAAGCTGTAGGAAGCATATTATGGGGCTATGAGGGAGAAAGTGAACGTGTACTGAAGCTGGTTTGTGAAGATTACGTAGAAAAATAATTATTTCCAAAATCCTATTGACACAGATTTTCCAAAATCTCTATAGTGAAATTGCAAGGACGCAAAAAAGGCGTATAGCAATACTATATTTGGATTTTGAAAGGAGAAATACATATGATTATTTCAGTGGATACCGGTAATAAACACATGAAAACAGAGAACTGTGAGTTCAATTCCGGGGTGGAAATTTTGGATACACTGCCAGGAGAGTTGGAAGAGGTGATTGAGTACGAAGGAAAATATTATATGACAACGAATAGAAGAATCTCGTATATGGAAGATAAGACCGCAGATGATCGGTATTATATTCTGACATTATTTGCCATTGCAAAAGAATTATCTTACCGCGAAAAAAATGAAGGTTTGCTTCCGCAAAATTTACAGGAGATTGAGCTTCTGGTAGGACTGCCGCCTGCGCATTATGGGAAACAGCGAAAAAAATTCAGGGAGTATTTTTATCGGAATGGGGCAGTAGTTGAATTTTGCTATAAAGGCATTTCATACCGAATTGTTTTCAAAGAAGTAAAAGTTTATATACAGGCATATGCCGCATATTGTCTTCTTGCTGTGAAGAAACAGTTATCGGTAATACCAAAAATTTTATTAATCGATATTGGTGGCTTTACCGTAGATTATATGGTTTTAAGATTTGGACAGCTGGAAATGGAGTATGTCGATTCATTAGAAAATGGTGTCATTCGGTTATATAACAGTATTAAAGCTGCGATAAGACAAAAATACAGTATTCTCTTGGATGAAGAGGATATTGACAATATTATATTGGAAAGAGGTGGTTGCTATAAACCAGAGTTAAAAGAACGTGTACGTGAGGTTGCTATCGGATATGTGACAGAATTACTTGGAAAGTTTCGTGAGCTTGGAATTGATTTCAATACGACACAGACAGTATTTCTTGGAGGAGGTTCTATTTTATTGGCAGATTTCATCCAAATTGTATGGAAACGATTCGGTGTAGAATACAATATTATCAATGATACAAAAGCAAATGCAAAAGGGTATCGCTTACAGTATCTGGTTGAGAATAAGGAGGAACGGAAATGAGTAAAAAAAATGAGTACCGTTTCAATCTCCGTTTTGATGAAACCGATGAAGATCATCGGAAAGTCTGCCAGTTTTTGAATGATTACTGTGGTAGCAGGAAAAAAGCCAGATATATTGTTAAAGCAGTACTGGCCTATTGGACAATCGAAAATAAATCAATTGAACAGATAGCCCCAAAGCCGGTTTTTTCTGATCAGCCAAAGGAACAAAAAGTTCCTTTGGCACCAGAAGATAAGAATGAGGAGGATCATTTTGTAAGTATAGATGGAGAGTATGAAGCGAATGATGCGGAGGTTTCTTTAATGCTGAAGAATTATAAGCTGTTTGATAATTCTGAGGATTAGACAGGGAGGTGCAAAAAGTGATGGAACTTAAAATATTGGGGAGCATTTGTTTTCTGGAGGCAGTAGGGACTGTCGGAAACATTATGGGATATCATTTGGGAGCAGGAATCTGCCTGGCAGGAACAAGTTTGCTGACAGTATATACAGTTTATCTGGGAATGGAAAAAACACATAAGAAAATATGTCCGGAGTGTCAGTGTGAAATTCGGAAGTCGTATAGAATCTGTCCGGAATGTGGACACCTTTTTCAAGAAGGGTTGTCTGAAGAACAGCTAACAGATGTTATTGAAAAGGAAAAAGAAGACGATATGAGCTCCGAGCAGATTGATAGGGCATTTGAAAAAGTAGATACTCTTTCAATGGAAGAAGTCAAGGCCTATGATTCAGAACTGGATGATTTTCTAAGAAAATAGTATCTTTGGTGTTTGGTTAGGTTGTGGAAGAAATCAAGAATGTGTTAAATTGCATAAATTAATTATACAAAAATTGTGAAAATTCTATGAAGAAATGATGCCAAAAATTATTTGAATCGTATTATATATAGAATGTAAAAGAAAATATAATTCCTGGTTCCATGTAAATGTTTGCGGTTAACTCCATTGTGGCATGGATCGATCAGGCAGGAGGAACAGAAAATTCATAAAAAGCAGAAGGATACTCAACATTACCTGGTTTGTGCGGACTACTGGAAAGTTATTTCAGTAGTCTGTTTTGTTAATTGTAAAAGTGGTTGTTATTATGACAAATTGCAAAGAGCTCCGCCAACTGGAGAAGTTTTACAGGATTACAAATTAGGGGGGCAATAATGCCAAATAAAATGGATAAAGAACTAAAGAGAAAGTTTGGAGCGTATTTAAAAGTTTCAATATTGAACGCGAAAAAAGAATACCTGATAGAGCTGAATAAAATAATCAAAACAGAGACATCTTTGGATGAAGTTGATTCTATTGAGGATAAGGCAGCAGAACGCATGTTAGAGAATGTCTGTATTGATTATAAAATCAAAGATGGTGAAGAATTTCATGCGAGAGACGTATTAAATAGTATTGATGATCCCACGCTTTATTCTGCTATTTCTGCTTTAAATACCCTTCAGATTGAAATATTAGTATTGCGATGTATTGGAAAGAAAACTTTTCGTGAAATTGGGAAACTGGTAGGAAGAAGTGAGTTACAAGCTAAAAACATATATTTCAATACACTTACAAAACTAAGAAAAATCATAGGAGAAAAATAGATATGGGATTTAGGGAACTTCTTAATAGAGCAAAAACGATGGATGATACCGCGATGGTTCAGATAATAGAATTATATAATCCGCTATTATATAAATACGCAAACGTAAATAGTCAATTTGATCAAGATTTATATGAGGAGTTTGTATACCGTTTGATTATATGTGTTGTGAAGTTCCCATATTAAACCAATAAATATAATAATGCAATATATTGTATTATACAGTTGACAAAATAGCTATATATAGATATTATGAACATGTAATCATTTTTGTTTCTGGATTCAGAAACAGATATTTTGTTCAGGCTTATGGCCTGGAGAAAAAATTTAACCAATCATATGTACAAATAAAAGCATAGAAAGACATTGATTTATTTGAAAAATGAATGTCTGTTCTGTGCTTTTTTTGTGCGCAAAAAGGAGGTGGCTTCGTTGAAGAATTTTCAGAAAGGAGGAGAACGAATGAAATTTAAGCCCACGGTAGTATTATATGGATCCGTGATGCAGCCATTGAAGGAAGGACAGAAAGCTCACTATTGTCAGAATGGATTATGGCGTTCAACAGGAAAAATTAGGCGAGTATTGGAGCAGAATGATGAGTATGTAAAGTTTGAGACAGATACAGTTTGCTACTGTATTAATTTCTATGAGGAGGGCACTGGTGTTGTAGCACTGGCTGCATAAGGACGAACCTACGGATATTTTTTTTAATATCCGTAGGTTAATGGAGCTGAATAAATGTACATTCTTCAGGATGAATTGAAATTAAATGAGTGGCAATTTAGTCAGCGGAAATACCTGCCCTATGAAATGAAAGTGAAGCTTGCGGAAACACGGATTCAAGAATGGTATGAAAACTGGTATGGAGATGTGTACCTTAGTTACTCTGGGGGCCTGGATAGTACGGCACTGCTGTATATGATACGAATGGTATTAGGAGATGAGATACCGGCTGTATTTTCTAACACAGGACTGGAATTTCCAGAAATTGTACGGCACGCACGTAGGGCAAGCGGTAACTTTGTGGAGATTTATCCCAGGTGGAAGTCTGGAAAACGAGCTTATTTTTCGGAAGTTGTGGATAAATATGGTTTCCCGATTGCTTCAAAGGAAACGGCAAGCAAAGTCAGTAAACTTCGTCATGGTAACCTAAGTGATCGCTATCGTAATTACCTTTTATATGGGGATGAACGTGGGAAATTTGGTATGTTGCCTAAAAAATGGCGTTTCCTTGTTTGCATGCAGTGCGATATAAGTCCAAAGTGTTGTGATATCCTTAAGAAGGAACCTTTTACCAGATATGTAAAAGAGACTGGAAGAAAGCCGTACATTGGAATTACACAGGATGAAAGTTTTCGAAGAGAACATCAGTATTCGAAAACAGGATGCAATGTATATAGTGGAGCTCTTATAAAAAGTCAGCCTTTGGGTTCTTGGACGAGGGCTGATGTACTACGATACATTGTTGAAAAAGATATTGAAATCAGTTCGGTATATGGGGATATCCTACAGGATGAATTTGGACAGTACTATACGACTGGTGAACAAAGAACCGGATGTATGTTCTGCGGATTTGGCGCACACTTAGAGGCTGAACCAAACCGTTTTCAAAGAATGCTTGTAACGCATCCTAAACATTATAAGATCTGTATGAATTTGACTAATAATGGAGTTCGGTATGAAGAAGCGTTGAATGCGTGCGGAATACCAACAAAAACATGGGAGCAGGCAGGACAATTAAGCCTTGATTTAAAAAATGCTGCTTAGAATGAAATCGAGGGGCTGTCCTGAAAACGTAGTTCAGCGATAACCTATAAACAAGTATTCTAAATAAGCTCGCCTTTTGGCGGGCTTATTTCCTTCTCTTAATTATACAGTTAAAGAGATTCATTTCGGCTGAATCATTACATTTACCCCTAACTTTTCTAATGTACGAATATTCCTATTGATTATCTTTTCTTGATTGATAACGGAGTAGTAGTCCGCTCCAAGGTCATGATAAGGAACTTTCTCTTTTAGTATATGATAGATCGCGATTAACATGGTATGGGCTACTGCAATTAAAGCCCTTTTCCCACCTCTGCGCGCGGCAATTCTTTGATAACGGGAGTAGAGATAACTTTGCTTGTTGTTGTTTCAATTCTTTGGAATATTTTTTATTCCCTTTCAATGTGAATGCATTTGCTCCCATAGATTCATAGTTTCGAATCCATTGTTGGACAGATGCGAGACTTACATCAAACATATCGGCAATTCGCCGTTGACTTTCTTTTCCATCCAGATATAGATTTACAGCATATATCTTATCCGCAACAGATACTTTTCTTTTAGACATAAAATATGCTCCCTCCTAAGTGACAAGTTTTTATTATTTCACTTGTCTACCTAGAAGGGAGCATATCAAATAGACAGTTCTAAGAGAGGGAGGGTGTGACTCATGTCGAGTCACACCCTCCCCAAATTTTTATCATAAAAAGAAAAAAAGATGGCTAACGACAACCATCTTTCTCTCCGTTACATGTTATAATGTAACTATGCTGAGTCTCGGAGTCATCCAGAACACCAAGCCAGCGCCGTCTGTGAGAGTTCCACAGTTTAAGCCATTTGTAAAACAGGTTTTGTGAAATGCCGAAGCGCTCACAGAGCTGTTCTATGGAGCCAAGGGAGGCAAAGTACTTCCCCAGAAGACACAGAACAAAGAGCAGGCTGAAACTGGAGTAAAGAGATTAGGTGAAAATGGAGAACGAACAGATAGTAATAGAATTAAAAGAACTTTTGTATATGGAATTCAGGCGATATTTATATCGAAGGAAAGCAAATGTAACCGCCCAGAGTATCTTGCTGGCGATCGGGTATAACATAAACAAGCTTCATTATAAGATTCAGGCAGGAAGGACAGGGCGGCATTTATTTCCACTCAAACAAACCGCCTGATTTTGACAGGTCAAAAGTAAATCCTGAAAACGAACCTTTTTCCAGAAAAGGTTTATTAAAGTTCGCCTTCTTGTAGAAACAGAATGAAAGGAGAGAATATTTCGCCTTAAAAACGGCAAAAAGATGCTGCCGCACCTATGATTTCCTAATCATTGATGCGACAGCCCCGACTATAAGGAGATTTCCTTAACCTTCAATGGCAATATAACCATCTTTTTCTATTTTCTCAGGTGCTTTCTTTGGCACGGACAGTTTCAGAATACCATCTTCATATTTTGCATGAATGTCTTCTTCGCTTACTGCATCGCCTACATAAAAGCTTCGGCACATGCTGCCCGCATAGCGTTCACGCCTGATATAATTACCTTCTTTATCTTTTTCATCTTTATCCAGTCCCTTTGCAGCAGAAAGTACCAGATAACCATCTTTCAGCTGTACCTGAATCTCGTCTTTCTTAAATCCCGGAAGATCGACATCCAGTTCATAGCTACCGTCTGTTTCACGGATATCCGTTTTCATCATGTTCTGCGCATGTTTACCATAAAGCGGATTCTTCTTGCCCCAAAACTCATCGTTAAACGGGAAGTTCATCCAATCATCATCAAATAAGTTTTCTCCAAAAATACTAGGCATTAACATAAGTCATATCTCCTTTTCATGACAAACAAATCTATATTCAAGTCTTTCGACTGTTACTTACAATTATATTTAAAGGGTACTGCCCGAAATCTTCGGGCAACACCACGAGCTTTTTATCAATCAGATGTTATCATTATCATTCAATGGTTATATATTTCGGATCATTGGAAACTGGTTTTGCTTCTTTCTTCGGAACAAACAGTTTCAGGATACCATGTTTGTATTCACCTTTAATGTCTTCCTGAGTCACTTCTTCGCCTACATAAAAGCTTCGCTCGCAGGCTCCTGCGTAACGTTCACGTCTGATGTAGTGTCCCTTCTTATCTTCATCGTCTTCATCCAGACCTTTTGCTGCACTGACAGTTAAGTAACCATCTTTCAATGCAACTTTGACTTCATCTTTCTTGAAGCCAGGAACATCAACAATCAGTTCATAACCTTCCGGTTTTTCCTTAATATCTGTCTTCAGGAGATTCTGTGCTCTTCTTCCGTACAGCTTCTTTTCCGCTTTCTTCTCATCTTTGTCATCATAATAGAATGGTGTAAAGAAATCATCAAATAAGTTTTCTCCAAAAATACTAGGCATTAACATAAGTCATATCTCCTTTCAAAAGCTCCCTAGATCTTCACGATCCAGTCTGCTGTATTATCATTTCTAGTTCTTCGAACATCTGGAATACCTTTTCTTTTATCTCTCTTCCTTTGTTCTATCTGTAATATAACACGCATTATTAGCACTGTCAAGAGGTGAGTGCTAATTTTTTGTGAAGATTTTGTGAATGATTTTGTGAAACTTGTGAATGTGTTTTGTGAACGCTATAAGCCATGCAAAATGGTGAAAAAAGACGCCCTGCAAGTTTACTGTTAATGCATCAGCCTTTTAAAATTAGCCAACTACTTTTCCAAAAGTTTTTAAGGTGGAGCCGGAAGTGACTTGGATAGGAGCATATTTTTTATTTAGAGAAATAAATTGGATACCGGAATCAGATTGATGATATTTCTTTACATAAGCATCACCATCGAGGAAAAAGACACCGATTTCTCCTTCTTCAAGAGTTTCTTGTTTATGAATCCAGATGATCTGTCCATCCAGATAGAGAGGCTCCATACTGTCACCACATATGATGTTGTTCCGAAAGAAGAAATTGCTGAATTTGAAGAGCTTATGCGCAAAACCATAGCTGACATTGTATCAGAAGCCAGTAGCGTTGTCTTTTGGGTGTATGTGCAGAAATATGTGAAGCACAAAACCCTAAACGAAATGCTGCAAGAATTGCCAGACGTAGGTCAATTCATCCTAGCTATGGATACCTGGTTTGAAAAACTGATGGAGAAATAATCTAGGAAAATAGTTTAAAGTTTACATGTTATGATCATGTATGAAGTTGGAACAAAATAAAAGATTGTGCTATACTATTGTTCAAGAAAAAAACTCATTGACATATTTCAATCTATTTAGGAGGATAAACGATCATGTGTACAGCAGCAACTTATAAAACAAAAGATTTTTACTTTGGACGAACCCTCGATTATGAATTCTCTTATGGTGATCAGATAGTAATTACACCACGTAATTATGCGTTTAATTTTCGCCATGTTGGCGATATGAAAAATCATTATGCAATTATTGGAATGGCTCATGTTGCAGAGGATTATCCTTTGTATTATGATGCTATGAATGAAAAAGGAGTGGCAATGGCAGGACTGAATTTTGTCGGAAATGCTGTTTATGCCGCGATTAAGCCAGATGTGGAAAATATTGCACAGTTTGAATTTATTCCGTGGATTTTAAGTCAGTGTTCTTCTTTAGTTGAAGTTCGCGAGCTTCTTGAACGAATTAATATTGTTAATACTCCTTTCAGCGAGCAATTGCCATTAGCACAATTACACTGGATCATTTCTGATGAGAATGAGTCAATTACGGTAGAATCTATGTCAGATGGTTTGCATATTTATGATAATCCAGTAGGAGTGCTTACGAATAATCCGCCATTTCCACAGCAGATGTTTCAACTAAATAATTATATGCATTTATCTCCTAAACAGCCCAGAAATACTTTCTGCGAAAATTTGGCTCTTGATGCATATAGTAGAGGTATGGGAGGATTAGGTCTTCCGGGAGATCTCTCATCTTCCTCACGCTTTGTACGTGTAGCTTTTACAAAGGTAAATGCAATTTCAGGTGAATCAGAGGAAGAAAGCGTTAGCCAATTCTTCCACATTCTCGGATCTGTGGATCAGCAACGAGGATGTTGCGAAGTAGCGGATGGAAAATATGAAATCACATTGTATACGTCGTGTTGTAATGTTACAAAAGGTATTTATTATTACAATACTTATGAAAACCATCAGATCAGTGCAGTAGATATGCATGTAGAAAATCTGGATAGTGATAAAATGATTTGTTATCCAGTAATTCAAGGAGAACGAATCAACTATCAAAATAAATAATGTTTTGAAATCAGGGATGAGGTAGAAAGGAAAGTTCCATGACAAAAGATGAAGTAAAAAAACTCAGGATGAACAGTCCGGAATCACTACAGTTTTTAAATAATGCTACGAAATTTTATAATTTAATGATGATGTATCGTTGTGCTATTCGGGAGATACAAACTAAACTTGAGGTTTTGGATGATGAATTTTCAGCTGAGAACAATCGAAATCCTATTTCTTTTATAAAAACAAGAATTAAGAAGCCCAATAGTATTTACAATAAACTGCAGAAGATGGGATATGAATTTACAACAGAAAATATACAGACATATCTCAATGATGTAGCAGGCGTTCGAATAGTTTGTGCGTTTATTGACGATATTTATATGATATCAGATTTGATTACCCAACAGGATGATATTAAAGTTATTGAAATAAAAGATTATATAAAAAATCCAAAATCGAATGGTTATCGAAGCTATCATATGATTGTTGAAATACCAGTATTTTTTGCTAAGGGTAAAACACCTATGCGTGTAGAATTACAGATTCGAACCAATGGTATGGATTTCTGGGCAACATTGGAACATCAACTTCGCTATAAAAAAGGAATTGAAGAAATGCCTGGCTATGATGAGATAAGTGAAGAATTACTTCATTCTGCAAGAGCTATCATTGAAGCAGATAATGAAATGCAGAGAATAAAAGACAAAATTGGTATGTTCCACGAAATTTAGGGAGAAAACTGAGCAAGTAGGAAGGCGGAATATATATGAAACAAGATACTTTAGAGGGCAAAGCAAAAACAAAAAATGGGGTAAAACGGCTGTGTTTTTCCATAGTCTGCATTCTTCTGGAAGTGATTTTTATTATTACTATCGTAACACGCTTGAATGAATATGCAGAAATTATAAATTTATTTACAAGGATTTTGAGTGGAATCTTGGTTTTGGGATTGTACGCATCAGATAAGACCTCTTCTATGAAAATGCCTTGGGTCATCTTAATTCTAATCTTCCCAATTATGGGTGTAGGCCTGTATTTGTTGATTGGTTTGAATGGTGGCACACATAAAATGCGTGAGCGATATGCAGAAATTGATAGCAAATTGTTACCAATGCTTCCGGACAGTCAGGAGTGTTTGAGCAGAATAAAAGAAACAATTCCGAAAGCAGGAAATATAGCAAGTTACATACAAAGAAATTCGCAGTATCCAATCTATCAGAATACGGATATTGTGTATTTTGATGAAGCAGTGAAAGGATTAGAGGCACAGCTTAAGGATTTGGAGAAAGCACAGAAGTTTATCTTTATGGAATATCATGCGATAGAAGACGCTGAAGCATGGCATAAGATTCAAGATGTTCTGGAAGAGCGAGTAAAAGCAGGTGTGGAAGTTAGAGTATTCTACGATGATATGGGTTCTATAGGCTTTATTAACACAGATTTTGTGAAAAAGATGGAGGCAATAGGAATTCATTGCCGTGTATTCAATCCGTTTATGCCAGGTTTAAATCTGTTTTTGAACAATCGTGATCATAGAAAAATAACCGTTATTGATGGAAAAGTCGGATTTACAGGTGGATATAATCTAGCAAACGAATATTTTAATTACACACACCCGTATGGACAGTGGAAAGATACAGGTATTCGTTTAGAAGGAGATGCTGTTCAGTCGCTTACGGTGACATTTTTGGAAATGTGGAATGCAGTAAGTGCTAAGGCTGCTAATGATTCTGATTTTAGTAAATACCTTTTCCACTATGATTATGCGGCACAGCAAACTGGGTTTGTTCAACCTTATGCAGACAGCCCTATGGATAATGAGCAGGTAGGAGAAGAAGTTTATATCAGTATGATAAATAAAGCTGAAAAATATTGTTGGTTTATGACTCCATATCTAATCATAACAGATGAAATGACGCATGCGTTATGTCTGGCTGCTAAGCGAGGGGTAGACGTAAGAATTATCACACCTGGTATCCCTGATAAAAAATTCATTTATAATATAACTCGTTCTTTTTATCATGGATTAGTTAAACATGGTGTTCGTGTTTATGAGTGGACTCCTGGTTTCTGTCATGCAAAAATGAGTGTGGCAGATGACTGTATGGCAACTTGTGGAACAATTAATCTGGATTATCGAAGTTTATATCACCATTTTGAAAACGGTTGTTTTATGGCAGATTGTCAGGCAGTTGTGGAAATAAAAAATGATCTGATAAGAACGATGGGAGAATGTCGTGATGTGACAGACCAATATCAAACCGGACGAAGTGCATATTTGCGACTAGGACAATTATTTATGAGATTATTTGCTGGATTGCTATAAGAATCTGATGAAACGACCTTTCAAAAAACAGTTGATTTAGAAGTTAACTGTTTTTGAAAGGCCGTTTTTGCTATATCTAACAGTCTGTTGTACAAAGAAGATTTTGCATGGATGAAAAAACAAACCTTGTTGAGGTTAAATTGAGTTTTCCATTGTATTGTATTGCTAATGAATAAGAATAAGAAAAAGAACAGACAATGCTGAATGCTCTGGAAACAAGAATATCTGAGTATAGTATGTAAGTTCGTAACAGAATGAAAGGAGCGATTCAAATGAGCAATTTGGAAAATTATATGAAACAGCAAGCAATTTTTTGTGAACAAAATGATAGCATTAGTAAGAATCTATATTCAGAGTATGGTGTAAAAAGAGGCTTACGAGATGAAAAAGGCCAAGGTGTGTTGACGGGGCTTACAAATATTTCTGATATAAAAGCTTTTGAATATCGTGATGGAGTAAAGAGTCCATGTGATGGCGAGTTATCTTATCGTGGTTATAATATAAAAGATTTAGTAACAGGAAGTAAAGGAAAAAGGTTTGTCTTTGAAGAAGGAGCATATCTTCTTTTATTCGGAGAATTGCCAACTGATACACAGTTAATGGAATTTCAGGGAAGACTATCTGATTGTATGGAACTACCGACTAACTTTACCAGAGATGTCATTATGAAAGCACCTACATCAGATATTATGGGTTCTATGACTCGAAGTATTCTTACATTGGGCTCTTACGATAAGGAGAAAGAAAGTCTTGAAATTCCGAATGTGCTAAGGCAGAGTATGCAGTTGATCGCAGCATTTCCTATGTTAGCAGTATATGCATACCATGCTTATTGTCATTATGAAAAAAACGAAAGTATGTATATTCATAGACCTGAAAAAGATTTATCTATTGCTGAAAATTTCCTGCGCCTATTAAGACCAGATACAAAATTCACAGAACTGGAAGCAAGAGTACTGGATATAGCATTATTGTTACATATGGAACATGGTGGTGGTAACAATTCTACATTCACTACACGGGTAGTAACATCTTCAGGTTCAGATACTTATTCTGTTATTTCAGCAGCAATGTCATCCTTAAAAGGAAAAAAACATGGCGGTGCAAATCTGATGGTAATGAATATGATGGATGATATTAAAAGTCATGTGAAAGATTATGAAGACGAAGAGGAAATTGCATCATATCTGAGTAAGATTTTGAAGAAAGAGGCGTTTGATCAGAAAGGACTTATTTATGGAATGGGACATGCTGTATATTCTATTTCCGATCCGAGAGAAAGGGTGTTCAAAGGCTTTGTAGAACAACTCGCAAGGGATAAAGGACGTGAGAAAGATATGACCCTTTATAACAATATTGAGAAGATTGCACCTAAGTTGATTGCAAAGCAGCGTCAGATATTCAAAGGAGTAAGTCCTAATATAGATTTCTATAGTGGTTTTGTGTATGACATGTTGAATATTCCAAGAGAATTGTACACGCCATTATTTGCGATAGCAAGAATTGCTGGTTGGAGTGCACATCGCCTGGAAGAATTGATAACTACAGATAAGATTATTCGCCCGGCATATAAGAGTCTAGTCAGCAAAAAAGAATATATAGAAAGAGAGGAACGATAATATGGGAGCAGGAACCAGTGCAGAGGAGTTTTTTTTAAAGAGCATCAATGTTGAAAGCATATTTGAATTTGTTGAAAGAACAGATTATTTGTTCCTTTATAGTATAAAGGAATGTGTTGAAAAATCAGACTGTCATGAAGGAGTATATCTTTCAGAAGTGGCAGAATACATGAAATTATCGATTCCAGAAACATCTAAGATGGTAAAAAGTCTTGAAAATAAAGGATATATTATCTGGAAATTAGATGAAAAAAAAGAAAGAACGTACCTTGTTTTGACGAACAAGGCAATTGAATTAAGTAATTGTCAGAAAGAAAAAATGATAGAAGCTTATGAAAAAATCATATCGAATATACAAGAAGATGACCTGGCAGTTACGCGGTGTACATTGAGAAAAATCCGACAGCTTATGGAAGAAATAAAATAGTGATTAATACAACGGAGTAAGAAAAGCTCCTTCCTATATTAGAATAAAAATATGACTGTTTCTTTAAAAAGAAGCCTGTCATATTTTTTTATGAAAAATAAATTTTATTGAGGTTAAATTGAGATTGACTTTGTATTGTATAAGTATGAAATAAAAAGGAATCAGGTGATGTACAATGAAAAAGTATAAAATATGTAAAATCCTTCTTGTTATACTGGCAATTTTTTTATGTGTGGCTTTTTATGAATTGCTCGGAATCTGCGTTGCATATAAAAAGCAGCCGGAAGTGTCCAATACAACCAAAAAAGAAACAAAAAATGGGTCATGGAACGAATGCAGTGAAAATACAGAACGGGCAGTAATCATAGAAAAGAATCCAGAAGCGCTTTTACAAAGAGTGCGTTTGATCAAGAATGCCAAAAAGGAAATTATTCTTTCTACTTTTGCATTTCAATCCGATGAAAGTGGAAAATTGATTTTAGGAGCACTGCATGATGCGGCAGACAGAGGTGTACATATTCGTCTGTTAGTAGATGGAATGGAGAGCTGGATTGATATGGAAGGAAATCCGTATTTCTATGGATTATCTTCCCATGAGAATGTTGAAATTAAACTGTATAATAAGGCCAATCCGTTGAAACCATGGAAGATGATGGGTAGAATGCATGATAAATATTTGATTGCAGATGGAAAGAGATATATTCTTGGGGGAAGAAATACATACAATTATTTCCTGGGTGATTTTCCGGGACATAAGAACTATGACAGAGACGTGTTAGTGGTTTGCGATGAACCTGAGAAAGAAAATTCAGTTAACCAGTTGTCAGAGTATTTTGAAACGATATGGGAACAAGAAGACAGTGGTTATTTTCATGACAATAAAAAACTGGCAAATAGAAAATCTGTAAAGAACGCAGTTTTAGAGCTGCAGAACGGCTATCAGAAATATTTTGAAGAGAATAAGGAAAGAATCTGCGATACCGATTACACGGACGAAACTTTTGAGACAGAAAAGATTGCATTAGTGTCAAATCCTATTCACACAGGTTCCAAAGAACCAGTAGTGTGGTATCAGTTGGGAGAATTGATGAAAAATGCAAAAAATCGTGTGAAGATCCACACGCCATATATTATCTGTAATGATATGATGTATAATACATGGGAGGAGATTGCAGAGAACGTTTCAGATTTTTCTATCATGACAAATTCAGTTGCGAATAATGGGAATCCATTTGGGGCTGCCGATTATGCGAAAAACAGAAATAGAATCTTAAGTACAGGAATTAATATCTGGGAATATGAAGGCGGTTATTCATACCACGGAAAAAGTATTCTGATTGACGATGATCTGTCTGTAATCGGTTCCTTTAATATGGACATGAGAAGTGCATATCTGGATACGGAACTGATGCTTGTAATACGCAGTAAAGATATTAATAAACAGTTGGAAGAGGGCATGATGGAATATGAAAGAGTGTCCCGCCAGGTATTGGAAGATGGAACCTATCGTGATCCATATCATGTAGAGCCAATCGAATTAACAAAGAAACGTCAGAGAAAAATATTTTTGGTACAGCATCTGCTTGGATGGGCAAGGTATCTGTTTTAATAAGGAGGAAGGAAAACGTGTTTCAAATATTGATTGTAGAAGATGATAAAGAATTAAGCCAGCTATTCCAAAAAGTGCTTGAGAAGAATGGATATCAAGTCAAAAGTGCATCGGATGGAGCACAGGCATTAGAAGTATTGGATAAGGAATATATTGATCTGATCATTTCTGATATTATGATGCCGGTTATGGATGGTTATGAACTGGTGTCGGAACTCCGTTCAGCAGGATATCAGATACCGGTACTTATGATCACTGCGAAAGGTTCCTTTGATGATATGCGCCAGGGATTTCTTTCGGGAAGTGACGATTATATGGTAAAACCGGTAAATGTGAATGAAATGGTTTTAAGAGTCGGAGCACTGCTTCGCCGTGCACAGATACTGAATGAACACAAAATTGTGATCGGTTCAACAGAGTTTGATTATGATGCAATGACGGTTACAACTGATAAGGAAAGTCTTGTTTTGCCTAAAAAAGAATTCCTGCTTTTATATAAGCTTGCAGCTTCGCCAGGCAGAACATTTACAAAACAACAGTTGATGGATGAAGTATGGGGATACGAGACGGAGGCAGACCCACATACGATAGAGGTACATATAGGAAGAATCAGGGAGCGTTTTAAAGATAACCCTGATTTTGAAATTGTAACAATGCGTGGAATTGGATACAAGGTGGTGAAAAAATAATGGAACAAAAGAAAGAAAAAGGATTGCGGATCCGATCCTGTCTGACTGGTGCAATCTGGCTGGCACTCGTATTTTCAACAGTCATATCTGCGTTATTATTTGCTTTTTTGAATCATTTTTTTAATCTGCCTGGTAGCATACCTATGCTTGGCTGGCTTTTGATTTTCAATACATTGATTGCAGGGCTGATCACTTCCTTTATCAATGCAAAGTTACTGGAACCAATTACCAGACTTAGTAAAGCAATGAAGGAAGTTTCTCAGGGAGATTTTGAACAGCATTTGGAAACGAACAGCCGTATAGCAGAAGTTGGAGAATCTTATCAAAGTTTTAACGTTATGACAAAAGAACTTCGTGCAACAGAGGTGCTGCAGATGGATTTTGTATCTAATGTTTCTCATGAGTTTAAGACCCCGATTAATGCCATTGAAGGGTATACAATGCTGCTTCAGGGAGAAGAACTGTCTCCGGATCAAGAGGAATATGTAGAAAAAATCTTATTTAACACCCAAAGACTTTCCGGATTGGTTGGTAATATTTTGCTGTTATCCAAGTTAGAGAATCAGAATATACCAATGAAAAAAACAGAATATCGTCTGGATGAACAGATCCGCCAGGCATTTCTTTCATTGGAAACAAAATGGACAGAAAAAGAAATTGGTTTTCAGGTAGAATTGGAGGAAGTTAAATATACTGGGAATGAAGGACTTTTTATGCATATCTGGATAAATCTTTTGGATAATGCGATTAAGTTCAGCCCTTCAAAGGGGACAATTACGATGTTTCTGAAACAAGAACAGGATTCTGTTAAGTTCATTCTGGAAGATGAAGGACCAGGAATAGAGGATGATGTAAAATCCAGAATATTTGACAAGTTCTATCAGGTAGATGGATCTCATAAAGCAGAAGGAAATGGCCTAGGTCTTGCACTTGTAAAACGGATTGTAGATAGTGCCGGAGGAACAATCAAAGCAGAAAACCGTGAATATGGTGGATGCAGATTTGTTATAGAGCTGCCAAAGCAGAAAGATGAGATTATATAGTTTTAAGATAAATTAGAAGCTGGGAGGATTTATATGACATTTTATCAGGAGTTGCAGTTAAATCAGGCAGGTTCTAAAAACCTGTTGAAAAAGAGTGAAACATTAAAAGAAAAATTATATCATATGTGGGTATATCTGGTGAAGATAGCTGTTACAATGGCATTTTGTTTTTTCTTTGTTAGTATTTTCAGCATCCTATTTGGAAATGAGAACAGCATTGTAGGTGTAGTAGTCTTATTATGTCTCATGGTGTTTAGAAATGCGGATCTGGGGATCCACACCGGACAATCTACGATGCTTTTGGCTTTGTTCTTTGTAATTATGACTGTATGTCCGCATTTAGCAAATCAGTTTTCACCGGTATTGGGAATGCTGTTAAATATTGCGGCACTGGCTGTGTTGATTCTGTTCGGATGCCATAATCCATTCATGTTTAATCAATCTACATTGGTTCTTGGGTATCTGCTGCTATATGGTTATGATGTTACGGGAAAAAGCTATCAGATGCGATTAGTCGGAATGGCTTTAGGTGCAGCACTTACCTGCTTTGTATTTTATCGAAATCATAAAAACAGAACTTATAAAAGAAATCTGAAAGATCTGATACAAGAATTTGATATCACTTCTTCCAGAACAAAATGGCAGATATGTCAGATTTTATGCGTACCGATTGTCCTTTGCATTGCAGAACTTTGTAATATGCCACGTGCAATGTGGGCTGGTATTGCGGCCATGTCCGCGATTTTGCCGTTTATGGAAGATATGCACTACAGAGTCCGTAAAAGGATTGTCGGAAATATTGCAGGTGTTATATGTTTTACAGTATTATATTTTCTGCTTCCTTCGTCAATCTATGCATATATAGGAATTCTTGGTGGAATCGGTGTAGGACTTTCAGCACAATATGGCTGGCAGGCAGTATTTAACACATTTGGTGCTTTAGCCATTGCTGCAGAGACTTATGGACTACAAGGAGCGGTTAGTCTTAGAGTGATTCAAAATGTTTTTGGTGTTGTGTTTGCTTTAGCATTTTGTGTTATATTTTATTGGTTTATGTCTAAAAAAAAGGAAAGTGAGGTGACCGTACATGCAGAGTGAAGTGAATCAGGAAGAAAATTTGAATAGAATTATTACGGTTCCTAATCTTCTTTCTTTTTTTCGGCTTTGTCTGATTCCGGTAATTATATGGAGTTATTGTGTAAAGAAAAATCCTCTGTTAGCTGGTGAAATCTTATTGCTGTCTGGTCTTACGGATCTTGCTGATGGATATATCGCAAGAAGATTCCATAGGATTAGTAATTTAGGAAAAATACTTGATCCAGTGGCTGATAAGCTGACACAGGCAGCGATGTTAATCTGTCTGTTTACTCGTTTTCCGCATATGCTTCTTTTAATCGTAATAATGGCAGGTAAGGAGCTGTATATGGTAGTCAGTGGATGTCTTGTGATACGAAAGACAGGAAAAGTACATGGTGCAGACTGGCATGGAAAGATAGTAACCTTTTTATTATATGGAACTGCAGCGGTGCATATTATATGGTTCCAAATTACACCGATGGTATCAGATCTGTTGATTGGTTTGTGCGCTATAATGATGGTCATATCGGTCGCTCTGTATATTATCCAGAATACCAGGACTCTTAAGGGAGAGACTGTATAAGCAATTTTATATTGCAATGACTAGAAAAATATTTAGGAGAACGAGGAGGCGGAAGTGATGAAGGAAATTTATCAGCAGACGGTAGAAGAGGTTCTTGAAAGGGTGAATGGCAAGAAATCTGGGCTTACGAGTGAACAGGTGAAAAGATCCAGAGAAAAGTGTGGGTGGAATGAACTTACAGAAGGAAAGAAGAAAGGTATCCTGCAGATTTTCTTTGAACAGTATAAGGATTTTCTTGTACTGATTCTAATTGCATCAGCAATCATATCTGGTATGCTTGGAGATGTGGAAAGTGCGGCAGTTATCGTGACGGTTATTACGATCAATGCAATCTTGGGAACAATACAGACGGTAAAAGCAGAACAATCTCTGCAGAGTTTAAAGAATCTTTCTGGCCCGGAGGCAAAAGTATTGCGTGATGGTACAGTCGTTCAAATTCCGGCAAGAGAACTGGTTGTTGGAGATGTGATACTGCTTGAAGCAGGAGATATGATTCCGGCTGATGGAAGACTGATTGAAAATGCAAGTCTTAAGATTGATGAGAGTGCTCTTACAGGAGAAAGTCTTGCAGTTGAGAAAAACATGGATACAATATTGACGGAAGCGCCACTTGGTGATCGGACAAATATGTTATTTTCCGGTAGTTTTGTAACGTATGGGCGTGGGAAAGCTGTTGTAACGGATATAGGAATGCAGACAGAAGTCGGAAAGATTGCAGGACTTTTGAAGTCAACTTCGGAAAAACAGACACCACTTCAGGTGAGTTTGGAAGTCTTTGGAAAGAAGCTTTCTATTATGATTCTGGTATTTTGCGGACTCTTATTTGCAATAAATGTGTTCCGCGGTGAAAAGATCAGCAGTGCATTTATGTTTGCAGTAGCACTTGCAGTAGCAGCAATTCCTGAAGCGCTAAGTTCTATCGTGACAATTGTACTTTCTTTCGGAACACAGAAGATGGCAAAAGAGCATGCAATCATTCGTAAACTACAGGCGGTAGAAGGACTTGGAAGTGTTTCTATTATTTGTTCGGATAAGACAGGAACGCTCACACAGAATAAAATGACGGTTGAAGATTATTATATAGATGGAAAAAGAATTTCAGCAGAGGCAATTGATATATCAGATCAGGCACAAAAATGTCTTTTAAATTACAGTATTCTATGTAATGATTCGACAAATGAAAATGGAGTAGAAATTGGAGATCCGACAGAAACAGCATTGATTAATCTTGGAAGTCGATATGGGATAGAGGCGGCAAGCGTAAGAAAGCTTTATCCAAGAAATGGAGAACTGCCATTTGACAGTGATCGAAAGATGATGTCAACACTTCACCTGATAGATGGTAAAAATCAAATGATTGTAAAAGGTGCAGTCGACAAGCTCCTGGAACGTACAGAGCAAATCTGGACGAAAGAGGGAATTCGAAAAATTACTGAGGAAGATAAAGAAAAAATACAACGTCAAAATCAGGAATTTTCGATGGAAGGTTTAAGAGTATTGTCTTTTACCTATCGTGAAATTCCTAAGAATCACACATTAACGATACAAGATGAGGATCACTTAGTATTTCTTGGTTTGATTGCGATGATGGATCCTCCGAGAGAAGAATCAAAAGCTGCGGTAGCGGAATGTATAAAAGCGGGAATTCGACCGGTTATGATCACCGGAGATCATAAAATTACAGCAGCAGCAATTGCAAAGAGAGTTGGAATATTACATGATTTATCGGAAGCCTGTGAAGGGGCAGATATAGAAAATATGAGTGACGAGGAACTCAAAGAATTTGTCTCAAATATTTCTGTGTATGCAAGAGTGTCACCGGAACATAAAATTCGCATTGTTCGGGCATGGCAGGAAAGAGGAATGATTGTGGCAATGACAGGAGACGGTGTCAATGATGCACCGGCATTAAAGCAGGCAGATATTGGTGTTGCAATGGGAATGACCGGAACGGAAGTTGCGAAAGATGCAGCAGCGATGGTACTTACAGATGATAACTTTGCAACAATCGTAAAAGCAGTGGAAAATGGACGAAACTTATATCAGAATATCAAGTATGCGATACAGTTTCTTTTGTCAGGAAATTTCGGAGCAATTTTAACCGTTCTTTGTTCATCGGTTGCAGGACTTCCGGTGCCATTTGCACCAGTACATTTACTCTTCATTAATCTTTTGACGGATAGTCTTCCGGCAATTGCGTTAGGCTTAGAGCCGGATAGAAGTGAAGTGATGAGTGAAAAACCGAGATTGGCAGATGAGTCGATATTGACAAAAGATTTTCTTAGCAAAATCGGTCTGGAAGGTTTGGTAATTGGAGCAATGACAATGATCAGTTTTTTGACAGGATACAACCAGAATGGTACATTGCTTGGAAGCACGTATGCTTTTGGAACTCTTTGTCTGGCACGTTTGTTTCATGGATATAATTGCAAATCAGATCATCCGGTCATTTTTACAAAAGGTCTCTTTCATAACAAGTGGCTTCAGGGAGCATTTGTGTTAGGTGCAGTACTCATTACAACAGTACTGACGGTTCCTGGTTTCCATAACTTATTCAAAGTGGAAACGTTGAATCTGATGCAGCTTGGATGTGTATATTTATATGCTTTTGCAAGCCTTCTGATTATTCAATTACTTAAGTGTATACGTATGAAACTAAGAAAAAGAGGGAAAAGATAGTGGATTTAAGTAGATGTTCTATGAAAAAAATTCGAGAACTGATTGTGTTTACGGCATTTCTTGTAGTTGCTTTGTGGAAATTCGATGTGGTGATTGAAGTGCTGAAGTCAATATGGAAAATTGTGTTTCCTTTTGCGCTTGGTGGTGCAATTGCCTTTGTGATTAATGTACCAATGAGTTTCCTGGAAAAGAAAATGCTCGGAAAGATAAAAGAAAATAATAAAATAGGAAAAAAAGCTGCGAGACCGATAAGCCTGCTTCTTACAATTATATTGGCAGCAGGTGTAATGGTATTGGTAATGTTTGGTGTGATTCCACAGCTTACACAGACCATGGGAAATCTGATGACGAGTATTTCAGATTTTATTCCACAGATGCAAAACTGGATTCGGGAAATTTCACATGATAATCAGGATATTATGAAATTGGTAGATCAGCTGCAGTTTCAGCCTGATCAGGCAATTAAATGGGGAATAAGTATTCTTGGAAACGGAGTCGGAAATATGATGAATACGACGATGTCAGCAGTAGGTTCCATTGCCAGTGGATTAGCGACCTTTTTTATTTCGTTTTCCTTTGCATGCTATATTCTTTTTCAGAAGGAAAAATTACATTTACAGGTAAGAAAAGTGATTTTCGCTTTTATTCCAAAACAAAAAGCAGATGCAATTCTTAACATATGTTCGCTGACATATCGGACATTTGCAAATTTTCTTGCAGGGCAGTGTCTGGAAGCAGTAATTCTCGGAATGATGTTTGTTATCACGCTAAGTATTTTAAAAATGCCATATGCACTTTTAATTGGAATTTTGATCGCGTTTACCGCATTGGTTCCTATCTTTGGAGCCTTTATTGGCTGTGCCGTGGGAAGTTTTCTGATCTTTATGGTAAATCCAAAACAGGCAGTTTTATTTATTATAGTTTTTCTGCTTTTGCAGCAGATAGAAGGTAATCTGATCTATCCTCATGTGGTTGGCGGATCAGTAGGACTTCCATCAATTTGGGTACTGGCGGCAGTTACAATCGGCGGAAATCTTATGGGAATTATAGGTATGCTGATTTTCATTCCACTTGTATCGGTATTTTATACTATATTCCGGGAGTTCGTATATCTGCGCCTAAAAAAACAACATATAAAACGAGTAACGAGAACGGATGTGGAAGAGTATGCGGAGGAGGAAATTGCGTCATCCTTTATTTTGCCGAATGAAAAATAATGATATGATACAAATATAAATGAAGTGTAATGCCGATTATTAAGACGTTATAAAAATAGATTACAAAGGAAGAAGATATTATGAAGAAAATAGGAATCATGACAGACAGCCACAGTGGAATTTTGAGCGAAGAAGCGCAGAGACTCGGAATTAAGGTACTACCGATGCCCTTTTATATCGGAGAGAAAGTGTATCGTGAAGGAGTAGATCTTTCCAGAGATGAATTTTATGATATGCTTCGAAAGGGCGTAGATGTATCTACATCTCAGCCGTCACCAACAGAAGTTATGGATATGTGGAAAGAGATGCTGAAAGAATATGAGGAGATTGTTTATATTCCTCTTAGTAGTGCTTTAAGTGGGTCCTGTATGACAGCAGAAGCCATGGCAAATGAAGATGAATTTGCCGGTAAGGTGTTTGTCGTAGATAACGGTCGTGTGGCAACCCCGATGCATCGTTCTGTTCTTGATGCAGTAGAAATGGCAGAAGAAGGATACAGTGTAGTCGAAATCAAGAAAATTCTTGAAGAAACCAGAGAAAAAATGACAATTTATATCGGGCTCAGCACACTGAAATATCTCAAAAAAGGAGGAAGAGTCAGCTCTGTGACAGCTTTGGCAGCAGATGTCCTGAATATCAAACCTGTTATGCATTTCAGCACAGGAAAGCTTGATATCTACCAGAAATGCCGTGGTATGAAGAAATCACGTAAAGTTATGATCGATGCAATGAAGCATGAGCTGGAAACGAATTTCCGAGAAGAATATGCTGCGGGTAAAGTGTACCTGATGGCGGCGTCCAGCAGTACCGATGAAGTGACAGAAGAATGGGTAAACCAGATTAAAGAAAGTTTCCCGGGAATGGAAGTCATGTGTGATAAACTTTCCTTCGGTTTGTCCTGTCATATCGGTCCGGATGGACTGGGAATCGGATGCACCTGTAAGCCAGTGTAAAAAACTGCTCCGGAGAAGATAAAATAAAAGATTAGGGTGTCAAAAGGTTTATAGCCTTTGATATAAATTTGTACCTTGAAAACTTAACACGATATGTAAAAACATTGGATTCTTTGGTAAAATGTAGGTAGCATTTTATGAGGTGATCTATATGTCTTTTGTTAAAAATGATAATCAACAGCTTACTGTTTTAGACAGTACTTTTAATCTTACAGAACGCGAAAAACGAATGTTAGAAAAATCATGGGCAAATACTTTTGCAGACAAAGTTTTTCCTGCTATTGATGAAAATATTTTTTCTGTTCTTTACAGTAAAAAAGCATCCAGACCTAATACTCCGGTCAATGTGATTGTTGGGGCACTGATTCTTAAAGAAGCTCTTAATGTTACTGACGATGAGATCGTTGAAGCTATGGCATTTGATATCCGCTATCAGTATGTACTGCACACAACCAGTTTTGAAGAGCAGCCAATTAGTGACAGAACCCTCAGCAGGTTTAGAGCAAGAGGAAACAGAGCATGATGTTGATCTTATTCATGAATGTGTTGTAAAAATGGCAAAAGAAATATCTGATTTTATGGATATCACTCCGGATAAACAACGTATGGACAGTTTAATGGTTGCTGCAAATATCAGAAACCTCTCATTGCTTGAATTGTTTTATACTTGTGTTGCTAATCTTTGCAAAATAATGGATGAGCGTGGAACAAAAATTCCGGATGAACAATATCATTATATTAAAAAAGATGATTATAATAAATGCATTTATCACAAGCGGGATATGGATGCAACTGAGAGAAACGTTGTTGTGATGAAAGATGCAGATATCTTGATAAAGATTTGTGATTCAACCGGTGATTTTGATGATACAAGTGAATATCAGCTTCTTATTCGCCTATTAAAGGAACGCACAATCATTGATGATGGTGGCTCAAGGCGGCTTCGACAAAAAAGAGGAAGTTGAAAATCCTTCAGAAGTATTGCTTAATCCTTCTGATCCAGAAGCCACTTTCCGCTATAAAGCAGGTGGCAGACATCTTGGATACGTTGGAAACGTAGTTGAAGCTGTCGGAGAAAAAAGCAGTCTGGTCATTGTCTACGATTACCAGCAAAATACCTACGCAGATAATCAGTTTATGAAAGATTATCTTAATGAGAAAAAAGATTTTTCTGATGGTTCTTTTATTGTTGCCGATGGGGCATACAGCGGAGAAGAGAACTCACGTTTAGCATCTGAACATAATCTAAAACTTGTTACAACCAATTTCACAGGACGCAAACCAGATGAAATATATGCTGATTTTGTTTTTACTGATGATGGAAAATATCTCATCAAATGTAAGAATAATCGTGTACCTGAAGACTGTATCTATGATCCAGGCAATGAGCGTTCCGTTGCGTATTTTCGGATAAGTGACTGCGAAGGATGTCCTTACAAAGAACGGTGTCAGTCGCGTTTTCTAAAAACACGAGTCCGAAAGGAAGTATCTTGGAAATCCGTTGGTCGTGCAAAACAATTACAGTACATGCAGACGGAAGAATTTTCTGAATATGCAAAATGAGAGTATGAAACTTTTTCTGTAAAATAATGTTTAGAAGGTTCTTCTATGATACAATAAATATCATTAGGAGGGCC
>NZ_CAXUBQ010000011.1:0-136566 GCF_964249465.1 Ruminococcus sp. Marseille-P328
GGAGCGTTGCGCCGGCGAGTGAGCAATCACCATTGTCCGAATGCGTCCGCCTTGAACAACTTTCAACACACTAAATATCAAAACACCATCTTGACAGCTTTGCAAAAAATGCATATAATAATATCTTAGCGAAAGCACAATTACACAAACTTCGTCTGCGCACCAGCAATACCTATTATATACGATTAGGGCTTGTACTGGTTTCGACGGGGGTTTTGAAGTTGTGGAAGCCATCCGCAGTCTCCCGAACTGCGTAATAACGGGAAATTCTAAATATAAACGCTGACGATCAGTTAGTAATGGCAGCCTAAGTGCTGCCCGTCAGTCCTGTTGCACTCACACTTCAGGAGTCTGGCGTCGACCTTGTGAGAAACCTTGCCGGGTAAGCTTTGCCCCGGTAGATGTATCATGAAGCTACTGAAGCAGTAAGCCTGTCGGTGGGCGTGCTGTGGAGGGAATGTTAATACAGCGACTGTGATGGGAGATGCCGCAAGGGATAGACTTTCGGACGCGGGTTCAATTCCCGCCAGGTCCATAGTGAAAACGCCGTATTTACGGCGTTTTTTCTTTTTCGTGTTGCATTTCGTGTTGCATAGTTGTGAAATGCGAATTAATTTTATCTGTAAATTTCTTTTGCTCATCGTTGATCACATTTCTGTATACAGCCTTTAGAACGGTATCTGTTTTCCATCCACCTCTTGCCATAATGTACTGATCCGGGCTACCAATTGCGTGCATGATCGAAGCAGAGTAATGTCGGAGATCATGAAAACGGAATGGTATAACCATTCCTTCAAATGGACTTATTGATTGCTACAGTGCTGTTACAATATAAGCCTTTTATGTTTGGACTATTAAATTCATAGTCCATTACGTCTATACCGTCCGCGCAGGTCTGGTCTTGTAATTCCTCATATGTGCTCATGTAAACACCTCCCGCTTTAGTATATCTCAATACGTGTACAAAAATCTGTACAGTTGCTTCCACAAAAAGAAAATTGACAAATATTTCGGAGTGACATATAATATATTTAACAAGAGAACCGTTGGTCAGTGCACACCTGACCGCCGGATAAAGCATCAGCTAAAAATAGCGCCTTACTTTACCAGAGCAGGGGCGCTATTTTTTATGCGAAAAAGTAATAACAAGAGTTATGACTGCACAAAGCATAATTACAAAAGTAAATAAATCACTGTATGTAACCATCAGCACCAGCCTCCTTTCACAAAAGTGTCCGGCGGCTGACATAACACCCCAACAGTTCCCTGGGTAAATATATTATATTGTCAATGTACATTCTGGCAGATATGCCGATTATTTCCTTTTGTTTTTCACAAATTCAGCAAACTGGCGAATTTCATTCAATTCGTCTTCGGTGTATTCTTTGCCATCAAAATGAGCGGCAAGAGTGGTAAGTTCGTCATTAAGTCCGAGGAGAGTATCAGCAGAAACATTTAAGCAATCAGCAATTTTCTTTATTGTATTTACGTTTGGTTCTCTATTTCCACTCTCATATAATGAATATGTAGATTTTGCTACGCCAATATTTTCTGCCACTTCTTTCTGGGATAATCCAGATCTTAAGCGAGCTTCTTTTAAATTGTCATTAAAATTGTCACCCATAATTGGTACCTCCTGATAATTCGATTATAGTTGCATATTGAAAAAACTGTCAACAGAAAAGTTTGCAAAATGAAAAGAAAAGTATTGATAAATTTGCAAATAGAAATTATAGTATAATTTCAGTTTGCAAAACGCAAATAAGCGAAAGGAGGAAATGAGATGTTTAGAAATTTAGAAGCGGAACAAGCCAGATTTGGTTATACAAATCAGCAGATGGCAGACAAGTCAATGATGTTTGCAACTGACAACGAACCAAGAGAGAAAGGAGATGACAACGATCGTAATGACGGTTATTTTTGGTTATCAGTGTCTTCGGTCGATTTGGAATTATCAGTACCTTCTTCAACAGGTGAGCATGTGTCTTGAGTCTGTGAATACTGTTTATGCAGCTCTTCGACAGTTTCTTTTAACTATGACATTTTTCTTGAAATATGTTAAGAGCACATAACTAAGTTCGGCACATAATTACGGTTATGTTCTTAAGCACATAACCGTAAAAACTGGCTGTTCTGTGACACACCAAGCGGAGCCCAGGCCAGCGCTATTGTGTACACAATGGTAGAAATGGCAAAAGCCAATGGAGTAAACGTCTATCATTATCTTACCTATCTGCTGGAAAAACTGCCTGATGATTGGATGAGTGATGATGAATTAGAACTTCTGGCGCCATGGAACGAAACTGTCAAAGCTGAGATCGAACGTCGTGCAAACGAATCAAATCAATCATATGTGAATTGTCAAGGTGCTCCGGCTACTGAAAAGTAGTCGAGGATTTTTCTTACAGAGAATATTTAAATAAATATGATGTAAACAAAGACGCATGAGTGTGGAGTGTGTGATTGAGAAATTTCAGAAAAAGTGAAAATCAGTCAGGGCCCCCTTTGGGGAGTCCCTGACTAAATGTAGCTATTCCTCAAATTCCGCAATCACCACATACCCACTAAGCGGTGCCTTTTCCACACTGACAATGGTTCCTTCCTTTGCCTTGATTCTCTGTGAGTTCGGATAGCAGCCGGACATGGCTACAGCAGGCTCAATGATATAGCTGTAGTTCATGTAGGACTGATATTCCGTGATCTGAATCTTATCTCCCGGTTTCACCAGTCCCGGACGCTCCATTTTAAAACTTTCCTGACGCATGTGAATTCCCTCTTTTCAAAAATTGATTTATATTTTACACTGTACTTAGAGCGTGTTTGAAAAATCATTCCCGCAACCTGCACGCCCCACTTTGCGGGAGATTTCACCCGAATTCGGTTGCCGTAGCCCGCTACGGCGCCCTCATCCGAGCGAAATCTCCCACAAATTGTGACGCACATCTTGCAGAAAGCCTTTTTTAAACACGCTCTAGCATAGCACAAAACAGAAAAAAAGTCATCTGTAAGAAAATGTGCTGGCGTTCACAAAATCATCATACCCCTGTGTTAAGATACAGGTAAATCGTACAAAAAGGTATAAAAACCATGCGATAAATGAGGTTGACCAAAAAGGGAGGACAAGATATGGATACATTAAAAATCCTTGTAGTGGATGATGAAAGCCGAATGAGAAAGCTTGTAAAAGACTTTTTAACAAAGAAGAATTTTCAGGTGCTGGAAGCAGGAGATGGCGAGGAAGCCATGGATATCTTTTATAAGGAAAAAGATATTGCCCTGATCATCCTGGATGTAATGATGCCAAAGATGGACGGCTGGGAAGTATGCCGTGAGGTGCGCAAGAATTCTAAAGTACCGATCATCATGCTGACAGCAAGAGGAGATGAGCGTGATGAGCTTCTTGGTTTTGACCTGGGTGTGGATGAGTATATTTCCAAGCCATTCAGCCCGAAGATCTTGGTAGCCAGAGTAGAAGCTATCCTTCGCCGTACCGGACAGACCGGAGCGGAAGATGTGCTCAGCGCAGGGGGAATTGTGATCGATAAGGCTGCCCATCTTGCAACAGTCGATGACAAGCCTATGGATCTTAGCTTTAAGGAATTTGAGCTTCTTACTTACTTTTTGGAAAATCAGGGAATTGCTCTTTCCAGGGAAAAAATCCTTAATTCTGTTTGGAATTATGATTATTTCGGAGATGCCAGAACCATTGACACACATGTGAAGAAATTAAGAAGTAAAATGGGGGATAAAGGTGAGTACATCAAGACCGTATGGGGAATGGGTTACAAGTTTGAGGTAGAGTGATGAAGAAATCAAAGAAGCCAAAGAAAATCCGCTCCATAAAGCACCAGATCACGTTTACATTTATAGGTCTTTTATTCCTTTCCATTCTCACGATTTCCATGATCAACGGAGCATTTCTGGAAAAATATTATGTGTCAAAAAAGACGGAAACTCTTCTGGAAGCAAGGGAAGTGCTGAGTCAGATCAACACGGATTCTATGACAGAGGACGATGTGGAAAGCGAGCAGGAAGAATTGTCTTCTGAGATCATTCAGGAAAGCTCCAGGAATAATCTGACCTGGGTGGTTGTCAATGAGGATAATACGAAATATCTGTGCTGGCCGGAGAATGAAGATCAGCTGAGAAGCAAGCTGTTTTTTGGTTATGCCAGTGATCTTGACATGGATAACGGAAAAGGCACAATTCTGAAACAGACGGATAACTGTGTGGTTCAGCAGGTATATGACCGTTTCGTGGGCATGGATTATGTAGAGTGCTGGGGGAAATTTGACAATGGCAATTATTTCCTGATCCGAAGCCCTCTGGAAAGTATCCAGGAAAGCGCAAATATTTCCAATAAGTTTTATTTCTTTGTAGGAATTGTCATTATTGTTATAAGTGGAATGTGTATTATGGCAGTAACCAGAAAGCTGACCAGACCTATTTCCGAGCTGACGGAGCTTTCCCGTAAGATGACAGATCTTGATTTTGAAGCCAGATATAAAAGCAAGGCCGGCAATGAAATTGATGTGCTGGGAGATAATTTTAACAAGATGTCCAGTCAGCTGGAGCATACTATTTCCGAGCTGAAATCTGCAAACAATGAGCTGCAGAAGGATATTGAGAATAAGGTGAAAATCGATGAAATGCGAAAAGAGTTTCTGGATAATGTTTCCCATGAGCTGAAGACACCCATTGCTCTTGTGCAGGGGTATGCAGAAGGTCTGAAGGAGAACATTAATGATGATCCGGAAAGCATGGATTTTTACTGTGACGTCATTATTGATGAAGCTGCCAAGATGAATAAGCTGGTAAAGAATCTTCTTACGCTGAATCAGCTGGAATCCGGAAAAGACGCAGCTGTTATGGAGCGTTTTGACCTGACCGCATTGATCAAAGGCGTTCTTTCCACCATGGATATCATGATCAGGCAGAAAGAAGCCCGGGTGATTTTTAATGAGACAGAGCCTCTTTATGTCTGGGCAGATGAGTTTAAGACAGAAGAAGTTGTGACGAATTATGTAAGCAATGCCTTGCATCATCTGGATGGAGAAAAAATTGTGGAGATCAAAGTCCAGAAACAGGAAAACAGAGTGAAAGTAACGGTATTTAATACCGGAACCCCAATCCCGGAAGCCGATCTCCCGAATCTGTGGAACAAGTTCTACAAGGTAGACAAAGCCCGCACCAGAGAGTATGGCGGAAGCGGAATCGGACTTTCTATTGTAAAGGCTATTATGGAAGGTATGAATCAGCAGTACGGTGTTCAGAACTTTGATAACGGGGTGGAATTCTGGTTTACCCTGGATCGGAAATAATTGTTTTATTTAGCTCTTTGCAACCGCCTGTTTTTGCGTTATACTGTAAGAATATGAAAGTGTATGTTCAGCAATATTGTGCTTTGGGAAGGCAGTATTTGCTGATTAAAAGCATTTATATGATGGCAGAAAATGCTGCACACAATAGACGCAGTATTGACGAAAAACAGACAACAGGAGGAGCCCGAATGATAGCAATAATTGACTATGATGCAGGCAATATAAAAAGTGTGGAAAAAGCCCTTCATTACCTTGGAGAGGAAACTGTAGTTTCCAGAGATCCTCGGGTATTACTGAGTGCAGATAAAGTAATTCTTCCAGGTGTTGGAAGCTTTGGAGATGCCATGAATAATCTGAATAAATTCGGACTTGTTCCTGTGATCCGGGAGCTTACAGAGAAAGGAACTCCATTCCTTGGAATCTGTCTGGGTCTGCAGCTCCTTTTCGAATCCAGTGACGAAACTCCGGGAGTGGAGGGACTTGGAATTTTGAAAGGTAAGATCGTGAAGATTCCCCCGGCTCCTGGACTTAAAATTCCTCACATGGGATGGAATTCTCTTCACCTTCAGAATGATGGCCGCCTGTTTAAAGGAATTCCGGAAGAGACTTACGTCTACTTTGTTCATTCCTACTACCTTCAGGCAAAAGAACCTGAAATCGTGAAGGCGACTGCGCAGTATGGCGTAACTATTCATGCCTCCGTTGAAAAGGACAACATATTTGCCTGCCAGTTCCACCCGGAGAAGAGCAGCAAGTACGGTCTGAAAATACTGGAGAATTTTGCGAAGCTTGGGAAGGAGGCATAATTATGTTTACAAAGCGAATTATTCCCTGTCTGGATGTAAATAATGGACGAGTAGTGAAAGGTGTTAATTTCGTAGACCTGAAGGATGCAGGAGATCCTGTGGAAATTGCGAAAGCATACGACGCAGCAGGAGCAGATGAAGTGGTATTTCTTGACATTACAGCCTCCTGTGAACAGCGTGACACAGTAGTAGATATGGTGCGAAAAGTTGCAGCCAACGTATTCATTCCATTTACAGTTGGCGGCGGGATCCGTACTGTAGATGATTTCCGGAAGCTGCTCCGCGAAGGTGCAGACAAGATTTCTGTAAACTCCGCAGCCATTGACCGTCCGGAATTAATCCGTGAGGCAGCAGATAAATTCGGCAGCCAGTGTGTAGTAGTTGCCATTGACGCTAAGCGTCGTCCTGACGGCGGCTGGAACATCTATAAGCATGGCGGTCGTTTGGATACAGGCATTGATGCCATTGAGTGGGCGAAGAAAGCAGAAGCCCTTGGTGCAGGAGAAATCCTCCTTACCAGCATGGACTGTGATGGTACCAAGGCTGGCTACGACATCCCATTAACCCGCGCAGTATCTGATGCCGTATCCATCCCGGTCATCGCTTCCGGTGGTGCCGGTACCCTGGAACACTTCTACGAAGGCCTTACCGACGGCGGTGCCGATGCAGTTCTGGCAGCTTCCCTGTTCCACTATAAAGAACTGGAAATTTCTCAGGTGAAGGATTACCTGGCTGAAAAAGGTGTTCCGGTAAGACGATAGAATATTAAAATTGCTATTTAGTGTGTTGGTCGTTATTCCGGACGCGATTTCACAATGTATATTCACCGCCGCGCGTCGCAACGTTCCGGCAAGCTAATGACTAACTACGACTAAGACGCTCAGGAAAGCCTTCGCGCCTAAGTCTCCGTAAGTCATGGATCTCGCCTCCACTAAAACCGCTCCTGAAATGCGCGGCTTGCGAATATACATTGCAAAATCGCTGGTTACTGGAAAGGGAAGAATGAAACAGTAACGACAACAACGCGGGTGGGGTGAAGTAGTTGGTATCCCGCAACTTTATTGTTTTTTGCCAATCTATCATTGCCAAGAAAGTATCGGGAAACCAATCACTCCCCCTCCCCCCTCTGTCGAAAGTTCCTATGCACAAATAAGTCCCAGACAGTACACAGCATTCGGGCAATGGTGATTGCTCTAGCGAGCCATTTCAGGCGCGGTTTTAGCGTAGGCGAAATCCACTGCTTACGGAGACTTAATCGTGAAGGCTCTCCTGAACGATTTAGTCGCAGTTAGCAGTTAGTTCGCTGGAGCGTTGCGCCGGCGAGTGAGCAATCACCATTGTCCGAATGCGTCCGCCTTGAACAACTTTCAACACACTAAATAGTAAAATACAAAAGATGAGGTGACAATTAAAATGGGCCAGATAACAGGAGACTGGCAGGCCGCGCTGAGGAATGAATTTCATCAGCCCTATTATGCCAAACTATATAAAACAATAATGGAAGAATACCGCACCAGAAAAGTATTCCCACCGCCCCAGGATATGTTTAATGCTTTCGAATACACCCCGTTAAACGATGTAAAAGTAGTTATTCTGGGTCAGGATCCCTATCATAACGATGGACAGGCCAACGGCCTTTGCTTCTCTGTAAGAGAAGATATAGACATTCCCCCGTCTCTGGTAAACATTTATAAAGAACTCCACAGCGACCTGGGCTGCTATATTCCTGACAACGGCTGCCTGGAAAAATGGGCAAAACAAGGCGTATTTCTTCTGAACACAGTACTGACTGTCCGCGCCCACCAGGCGTTTTCACACAGAGGAATCGGCTGGGAACAGTTTACCGATGCGGTTATCCAGACCCTGAATGATCAGGACCGCCCGATCGTATATCTTCTCTGGGGAAGACCTGCCCAGATGAAAAAAGCAATGCTGAACAATCCGAAGCAGCTGGTACTCACAGCTGCACATCCAAGCCCGCTGTCTGCGTCAAGAGGATTTTTCGGATGCAGGCATTTCAGCCAGACCAATGAATTTCTGGAGAAAAACGGGTTTGCCCCCATTGACTGGCAGATTGAAAATATCAAAAAGGAACAATAAGAAATGGGGAAAAAGAACGATAACACACTTGTAAAAAATGCTTCATTCCTGATGATCGCGGCATTGATCTCCAAGATCATCGGAATGCTCTATAAAAGTCCGCTTTCCAATACTCTTGGAAATAACAGTATGGGTCTTTTCAATTATGCCCAGAATGTTTACTTTATCCTGCTGATGATCGCTTCTTTCAGCATTCCGCAGGCAGTATCCAAGATTATGGCAGAAAAGCTGGCTTTTAAACGTTACAGAGACGCCCAGAAGGTATTTCACTGTGCGCTGTTATATGTAATCATAATGGGAGGCGTAGTAGCACTTTTTTGTCTTTTCGGTTCGTCTATTCTGGTGCCGGAATCCATGTCCGGAGCCAGACTTGCACTGAAAATGCTGGCACCAACCATTTTCCTGTCAGGAATTCTTGGTACCTTCCGAGGTTATTTTCAGGCATATCGAAACATGCTCCCTACCTCATTGTCCCAGATTGTGGAACAGTGTTTTGTAGCGGTTTTTGCAATCCTGATGTCTACTGTCATGCTGAATAAATTCAGTAGTGCGGAAGAATCTGTACGAAATGCCTGGGGGGCTGCCGGAGCTACTATGGGAACCGGTGCAGGAGTTGCATCAGCATTGCTTTTCATGCTTTTTGTATACTGGGTAAATCGAAAGAATATCAAAAAGAGACTGGCAAGGGATACTCATTCCCGTGATGAGGCCACCGGTGAGGTTATGAAGAATATCGTTCTCATCGTAATGCCGATCATCCTCAGCTCTTTTATTTACAATGTAAACGGCTTTATTAACAGTTATATGTATTCCGGCATTCAGGGCTTTAAAGGAATTGACCATGATACCATTACAAGTCTCTACGCGGAATATGGCTATTATATGACCCTGATCAATATTCCCCTTACGCTTGCAAGTACAGCACCTACATCCATGATTCCGGAGGTTTCTGCCCAGTATGCCAAGAGGGACATGGACAGTGCCAGAGACAAGATTGACCGCGCAACCTGGATCAGTATGTTTATTTCCATTCCATGTGCAGTTGGACTTGCAGTTCTTGCCGGCCCGATCACAAGGCTTTTGTTTCCGCGAACAGAGGGGGCAGCAGCTCAGCTGATGATGCTTGGTGTCATTACCATCATCCTCAATGGAAATTCCAATATTTCCAATGGTGTGCTACAGGGAATCGGAAAGCCCAATATCCCCATGATCAATGCGGCAATTGCCCTGGTGGTGGATGTGATCGCCATGGCAATTCTGCTGTTTGCAACTGACCTTGGCGTATATGCCATTGTAGTGGCTATGATTATTTATGCGGTTGTTATGTGTCTGCTGAACGAGCGGGCGATGAAACAGTATATGCAGTACAAAAATCCATGGAGAAGTGCTTATCTGAATCCACTTCTGGCATCTGTGCCTATGGCTGTAGTGGCTGGATTTTCCTATTATGGAATTTATAAGCTGATCCATTCCAATTTTATCAGCCTTGGAATCGCAGTGGTTCTTGGAATGGCTGCCTATTTTATTGTATATCTGGCAGTGAGCAAGCCATCTGATGAGCAGTTTGCCATGATGCCAGGCGGAGCCTACCTGAAGAAAATTGCAGGGAAACTGCCGTTTTAGAACATGGTTTTTAAATATGCTATTAAAATTATAATATATTGACTTTTAGATATGCATAGGTTATAATGCCATTCGGCAAGAAAGAAGCGATATGTTCAATGTATGCAGCACGAAAGCCCTCAGAGCGGCAACTCTGAGGGCTTTCTTCTTGTATTTTTTCGGAATACGAACCGAGGCTAGTTGTTATTTTTCGCCTCTTCTGTCTTCAAATTCTTCTGTGCAGTAGAAAGCATTAATTTAATTCGGTTCAGCTGGTTTACCTCGCTTGCACCCGGGTCGTAGTCGATGGCTGCAATATTCGCCTTCGGATACTGACGGCGGATTTCTTTGATAACACCTTTGCCAACGATGTGGTTCGGCAGGCAGCCGAACGGCTGGATACAAACAATATTCGGAACATCATCATGGATCAGCTCCATCATTTCACCGGTCAGGAACCATCCCTCGCCAGTCTGGTTACCCTCAGAAACAATGGGGCGTGCCATCTTCGCCAGATCACGGATATCTGCAGTAGGATGGAAATGACGGCTTTCCGCAAGTGCCTCATTTGCAGTCTTACGAACCCAGTCGATTGCCTTAATACCTATATTTCCAAAGAATGCCTTGGATTTCTTAAAGCCAAGATTGTCGACCTTGAAATTCTGATTGTAGAAGCAGTAGGACATAAAGTCGATCAGATCCGGTACCACAGGCTCAGCTCCTTCTGCTTCCAGAAGCTCTGCAAGGTGATTGTTTGCAGCCGGAAGGAATTTAACCAGGATCTCACCTACAATACCAACACGAGGCTTCTTCTCATCACTGATCGGGATGGTATCGAAATCGTGAACCATTTCCCGGCACATTTTCTTAAACTGGCTGTGGCTTAATGAGCTGCCGGTAAGAAATGCAATCACACGTTTTTCCCAGATCTTGTGCTTGCGGTTTACAATGCCTTTCTCCAGTTCATATGGGCGCATGCGGTAAATACATTTCATAAAAATATCACCAAACACAGCGGCATACACAACAGCCTTCACCAGCGGAAGAGTAAGCTTAAATCCAGGGTTGCTCTCCAGACCGCTAAGGTTAAGGGAGATAACCGGAACCTGTTCCATTCCCGCTTTCTTAAGGGCACGGCGGATAAAAGCAATATAGTTGGACGCACGGCATCCACCGCCTGTCTGGGACATGATAACTGCAGTCTTGTTCAGGTCGTATTTGCCTGATAAAAGAGCGTCCATAATCTGTCCCACAACGATCAGGGAAGGATAGCAGGCATCATTATTTACATATTTCAGACCTACATCAACAGCGTGCTTATTGTCATTTGGAAGCACCTCCAGATGATAGCCGTTTGCATTAAAAGCAGCTTCCAATAAGGAGAAGTGCACCGGTGACATCTGCGGGCAGAGGATGGTGTAATCCTTGCGCATCTCCTTGGTAAACGCAACCTTTTCAATAGAGGACGGTTTAATGGTGCGCTCCCTTTTCTGTGCATCCTTTGCACGGAGGGCTGCAAGAAGAGATCTGACACGGATCCTTGCGGCACCAAGGTTGTTAACCTCATCAATTTTTAGGCAGGTGTAAATCTTGCCGCTGCCATCCAGAATTTCGTAAACCTCATCAGTGGTGACTGCGTCAAGTCCGCAGCCAAAGGAGTTCAGCTGGATCAGATCCAGATCATCACGGGTTTTCACAAAGTTTGCTGCTGCATACAGTCTGGAGTGGTACATCCACTGGTCATTGACACGAATCGGGCGCTCAACAGGTACCAGATGGGAAACAGAATCCTCAGTGAGGACTGCCACACCATAGCTGTTGATCAGATCCGGGATACCGTGATGAATCTCAGGGTCAATATGGTAAGGACGACCAGCCAGAACGATGCCCCGGCGGCCTGTCTCCTTCAGGTACTGAAGTGTCTCCTCACCTTTTTTCTCAATGTCCTTATGTACGGCAGCCATTTCCTCCCATGCCTTGTGAGCGGCTTCCTTCACCTCAGATTCCGGGATATCCGGGAAAATCTCAGTCAGTCTCTTTGTAACGATCTCTTCAGAGGTCAGGGCCAGGAACGGATTCATAAAGGTAATGGACGGATCGTGAAGCTCGTCCACATTGTTCTTAATATTCTCTGCATAAGAGGTAACGATAGGGCAGTTGTAGTGGTTGACTGCATCCGGGAATTCATTTCGCTCGTAAGGGATACACGGGTAGAAAATGAATTTCACACCATTTTTGATCAGCCAGGTCACATGTCCGTGGGCAAGCTTGGCTGGATAGCACTCGGATTCACTTGGAATGGATTCAATGCCCAGCTCATAAATCTTTCTAGTAGAGGTAGGAGAAAGCACTACCTGATATTTCAGCTCAGTAAAGAAGGTATACCAGAAAGGATAATTCTCAAACATATTTAAAACTCGCGGAATACCAACTTTTCCCCGGGTAGCCTTATCCGGAGAAAGAGGCGGATAGGAGAAAAGCCGTTTGTACTTGTATTCATAAAGGTTGGGGATATGATCCTTATTCTTCTCCTTACCAATACCGCGCTCACAGCGGTTACCGCTTACGAACTGACGCCCGCCAGTGAATTTGTTGATGGTAAGACGACAGTTATTGGTACATCCGTGGCAGTTGGCCATGGAGGTGGTATATTTCAGCTCGTTGATCTTGTCAATGGAAAGCATGGTGGTTTCACGGCCTTCTGCGTGGTAGCGCTCCTTGGCAATGAGGGCAGCACCGAAAGCCCCCATAATACCGGCAATGTCAGGACGAATAGCTTCACAGCCTGCTATACGCTCAAAGCTTCGAAGAACACCGTCGTTGTAGAAGGTTCCACCCTGTACCACAATATGACGTCCCAGTTCTTTGGCATCGGAAACCTTGATAACCTTGTAAAGCGCATTCTTAATAACAGAGTATGCAAGACCTGCAGAAATATCAGCTACGGATGCGCCTTCCTTCTGGGCCTGCTTTACTTTGGAGTTCATAAATACAGTACATCTTGTTCCAAGGTCAATGGGGTGCTCTGCAAACAGGGCAGCCTTGGCAAAATCCTGTACGGAGTAATTCAGAGACTTGGCAAAGGTTTCGATAAAGGAACCACAGCCGGAGGAACATGCCTCGTTCAGCTGTACGCTGTCTACGGTCTGATTACGGATCTTGATGCATTTCATATCCTGTCCGCCGATATCGACGATACAGTCAACCTCCGGGTCGAAGAAAGCTGCTGCATAGTAATGGGAAACGGTCTCAACTTCCCCCTCATCCAGCAGAAGAGCGGCCTTCATCAGAGCCTCGCCGTAGCCTGTGGAACAGGAAAATGTAATGTGTGCATCCTCCGGAAGAATGCTGTAGATCTCCTGGATAGAACGGATGGCTGTCTTAAGCGGGCTTCCGTTATTATTGCTGTAGAAGGAGTAAAGCAGGGTTCCGTCCTCACCTACAAGAGCTGTCTTGGTGGTGGTGGAACCTGCATCAATACCCAGATAGCAGTTGCCGTGATACTGGGAAAGGTCACCCTTCTTTACCTGATAGGCACTCTGACGCTTGTTAAATGCCTCATAGTCTTCCTCCGTGGCAAACAGAGGCTCCATACGTTCCACCTCGAAATCCAGTTTGATGGAGTTCTTCAGGCGGTTTGTCATATCTGTAAGGGAAACGGTTACCTCATCCTTCGCATTCATAGCAGAACCCATAGCTGCGAAAAGATGGGAATTTTCAGGTGTGATAGCGTGCTCGTCATCCAGCTTCAGGGTACGGATAAAGGCAGCCTTCAGCTGATCCAGAAAGTGAAGGGGACCGCCGAGAAATGCAACATGACCGCGAATCGGCTTGCCGCAGGCAAGACCGGAAATGGTCTGGTTTACAACTGCCTGGAAAATGGAAGCGGAAAGATCCTCCTTGGTGGCGCCGTCGTTGATCAGAGGCTGGATGTCAGTCTTGGCAAATACACCGCAGCGGGCTGCGATGGGGTAAAGCGCTTTGTAATTCTTCGCGTATTCGTTCAGCCCGGTAGCATCAGTCTGAAGCAGGGATGCCATCTGATCGATGAAAGAACCGGTACCTCCTGCGCAGATACCATTCATACGCTGTTCAATATTGCCGCCTTCGAAGTAGATGATCTTGGCATCCTCACCGCCAAGCTCGATGGCAACATCCGTCTGGGGCGCAATCTTCTGAAGAGAAGTGGATACCGCAATTACCTCCTGTACAAAAGGAACGCCAAGGTGGTTGGCAAGGGTAAGTCCGCCGGAGCCTGTGATCACCGGATGAAGGGTAAGCTCTCCAAGTTTGCCATAAGCTTTCGTCAGAAGCTCTGCCAGTGTTTCCTGGATGTTGGCGAAATGACGCTGGTAATCTGCGAAAAGTAGGGTGTCGTTTTCATCAAGTATTGCAATTTTGACAGTGGTGGAACCAATGTCAATTCCTAATGTATATTTGTTGCTCATGTAAAGAATATGCCTCCTCATCTGTTGCATATGTGCTTAAATCGTTACTGTTCACTTCGTTTACAGTAACACGCTTCGCGATGCACAGAAATCATGCTTTGCATGATTTCGCGCCGCAACTCTCGGGTTTTCTGTGAACTTTGTTCACAAAAAACACCTCGCGGAATGTTACCAGTGAACAGTAACCTTAAATCTTCTTATTTATATGTGAAAAATTCAAATGCAAATATTCCGTAATATTATACGATACCCCGGCTTAAATGACAATGTAAAAGTTTAACAAGGATTCTTTGCACAAGTGTTGAATTTTCGGTTATTTCGGGCTATAATATATGAAGTTTTCTGCCTGTGTTTTACACTCTTTTGTAAGTGTAAAAAGAAAAATGTCTTTGCAGGGCTGCAGAAACAGAAATTTTTTTGAAGATAAAGACTTAAAAAAGAAAGGATTCACATATGGCAAAATATACACTTATGAAAACAGAAGGCCGTGCCAAGCGTGCCCAGTTTGAGACTGTACATGGAACCATCCAGACACCTGTGTTTATGAACGTAGGAACTGTTGGAGCCATCAAGGGTGCAGTATCCACCATGGATCTGAAAGATATCGGTACCCAGGTCGAGCTTTCCAATACCTATCATCTCCATGTAAGAACAGGCGACAAGCTGATCAAGGAATTTGGAGGACTTCACAAGTTTATGGTCTGGGACAGACCGATTCTTACTGATTCAGGCGGATTCCAGGTGTTTTCCCTGGCAGGGCTTCGCAAGATCAAGGAAGAGGGCGTTTATTTCCAGTCCCACATTGACGGTCATAAGATTTTTATGGGACCGGAGGAGAGTATGCAGATCCAGTCTAATCTGGGTTCCACTATTGCCATGGCATTTGACGAATGTCCAAGCAGCGTGGCAAGCAGAGAATATGTCCAGGCTTCTGTAGACCGTACTACCAGATGGCTGGAGCGCTGTAAGGCAGAGATGGCCAGACTGAACGGGCTGCCGGATACAGTGAATAAAGAGCAGCTGCTTTTCGGAATCAATCAGGGAGCTATCTATGCAGATATCCGTATTGCGCATGCAGATACCATTTCCAAACTGGATCTGGACGGCTACGCAGTTGGCGGTCTTGCAGTTGGGGAAACTCATGAGCAGATGTATCATATTCTGGACGAAGTCGTGCCTCACCTTCCGCAGAACAAACCTACCTATCTGATGGGAGTAGGTACTCCTGCCAATATTCTGGAAGGAGTCGCAAGAGGAATCGACTTCTTTGACTGCGTATATCCAAGCCGTAACGGACGTCATGGACATGTGTACACCAATCGCGGTAAGCTGAATCTGTTTAATGCGAAATATGAATTGGATCCGTCCCCAATCGAAGAGGGATGTCAGTGTCCTGCCTGTCAGCATTACAGCAGAGCCTATATCCGCCACCTTCTGAAAGCGAAAGAAATGCTTGGAATGCGCCTTTGCGTGCTTCACAATCTTTACTTCTACAATCACCTGATGGAGGAAATCAGGGATGCACTGGATCAGGGCAATTTTGCAGAATATAAAGAAATGCGACTGGCTGGTTTTGAAGAGGGAAAAATTAACAGCAGATATAGTAAATGAAATTAATATAAAAAATCGGAAAAATACTTGAAGAATCAAATTATTTTGTGTATTATATACTATAATGCGCTGGTGAAAAAGACAGGGCGTGATAGTAAGATACAGGAGGAATAGCAAATGGACGCATCAAGCGGAATGAGTATGGGATTTACCATCGTATGGCTGGTTGTACTTTTCGGTATTATGTATTTTCTGATGATCAGACCTCAGAAGAAAGAGCAGAAGAGAGTACAGGCGATGCTCAGCGATATGGCTGTAGGTGACAGTATTGTAACTACAAGCGGCTTCTACGGTGTCATCATTGACATGACAGAAGAAGACGTGATCGTAGAGTTCGGTAACAATAAGAACTGCCGTATCCCTATGAGGAAACAGGCAATTGCCGAAGTTGAGAAAGCAGAGCAGGCTTCTGCATAATCAGATTCATCCGAATATGACAGAAACTAAGAACAGGCTTCATTCCATAAAGGGATGGGGCCTTTTTTCTTCGTAAATGTTTTTTGAGAATGGGAAAAAGGCAGTTTTTTGACAGTTTTTTACTTTAACATGTTGAAATATTAAAGAAAGTGCGTTATTATAATAACAATTATCCATTGGTGTCAGGCGAGAGGTGATTTTCCGCTGGCATTCAGAAACGAAGGAGAGGAAATTATTATGAATTACAACATTTCACTGATTCCCGGAGACGGAATCGGTCCGGAAATCGTTGCAGAAGCAAAAAAAGTTCTGGACAAAATATGTGAGAAATATGGACATACTTTTTCTTATTCTGAAGTACTTTTAGGCGGAGCTTCCATTGATGTACATGGAGTACCGCTTACAGACGAGGCAATCGCTACAGCGAAAGCTTCTGATGCAGTTCTTATGGGCTCTATTGGTGGAGATGCCAAGACATCCCCATGGTATAAGCTGGAGCCATCCAAACGCCCGGAGGCAGGACTCCTTGCCATTCGTAAGGCACTGAATCTTTTTGCAAACCTTCGCCCTGCATATTTATACAACGAACTTCGTGCAGCATGCCCTCTTCGCGATGAGATCATTGGAGACGGATTTGACATGATCATCGTACGAGAGCTTACAGGCGGTCTTTATTTTGGCGAAAGAAAAACAGTAGAAGAGAACGGCGTAAAGAAAGCCATCGATACCCTTTCCTACAACGAAAATGAGATTCGCAGAATTGCCATCAAGGCATTTGACATTGCCATGAAACGCCGCAAAAAAGTAACAAGCGTCGACAAGGCAAATGTTCTGGATTCCTCCAGGCTTTGGAGAAAAGTAGTAGAAGAAGTAGCGAAGGATTACCCGGAAGTTGCTCTTGAGCATATGCTGGTTGACAACTGTGCAATGCAGCTGGTGAGAGATCCGAAGCAGTTCGATGTTATTCTCACTGAGAATATGTTCGGCGATATTCTTTCTGATGAGGCCAGCATGGTGACAGGATCTATCGGAATGCTTTCTTCTGCCAGCCTGAACGAGACAAAATTTGGCCTTTATGAGCCAAGCCATGGCTCTGCACCTGATATTGCAGGAGAGAATAAGGCCAACCCGATCGCAACCATCCTTTCCGCAGCCATGATGCTTCGTTTTTCCCTGGATCTGGATGAGGAAGCAAATGCAGTTGAGGCTGCTGTACAGAAGGTTCTGACTGCCGGATACCGTACCGGTGACATTATGTCTGAGGGATGCACTCTGGTTGGAACGAAAGAGATGGGTGACCTGATCGCTAAAGAAATTTAGAATTCGGAATAAACAAAATGATTTATCAGCAGTGAAAAATGCTTATCCAGGAAATTGCATGAGCCGGGTGATATCCGCTTATAAGCAAATGGATCATTTTTTTCGGCTATGAAGCAAAAAGGAGATACAAGTTATGAGAAGTGACGCAGTAAAAACAGGCACACAGCAGGCACCTCACCGTTCCCTGTTCAATGCCCTTGGAATGACAAAAGAAGAAATGGAGCGTCCATTAGTAGGAATCGTTTGTTCCTACAATGAGATTGTACCAGGCCACATGAACCTAGATAAAATCGCACAGGCTGTAAAGCTTGGCGTGGCAATGGCTGGAGGAACTCCGGTCATGTTCCCTGCAATCGCTGTCTGTGATGGTATTGCAATGGGACATATCGGTATGAAATATTCCCTTGTAACAAGAGACCTGATCGCAGATTCCACAGAGGCCATGGCACTGGCTCACCAGTTTGACGCTCTTGTTATGATCCCGAACTGTGACAAGAACGTACCGGGACTTCTGATGGCAGCAGCCAGAATCAACGTTCCTACCGTATTCGTAAGCGGAGGCCCGATGCTGGCTGGTCACTTAAACGGACACAAGACAAGTCTATCCAGCATGTTTGAGGCTGTTGGTGCTTACGCAGCAGGCAAGCTTACAGAGGAAGGCCTGACTGAGTGTGAGAACAAAACATGTCCGACCTGCGGTTCCTGTTCCGGTATGTACACTGCAAACAGTATGAACTGCCTTACTGAGGTTCTTGGTATGGGACTGAAAGGAAACGGAACCATCCCGGCTGTATATTCCGAGCGTATCCGTCTTGCAAAGCATGCAGGAATGCAGGTTATGGAAATGTACCGCCGCAACATCCGTCCAAGAGATATTATGACAAAAGAGGCACTTCTGAATGCCCTTACGGTAGATATGGCTCTTGGCTGTTCCACAAACAGTATGCTTCATCTTCCGGCAATTGCACATGAGATTGGCTGGGATTTCGATATCAGCTTTGCAAATGAAATCAGTGCAAAGACTCCGAATATCTGCCACCTTGCACCTGCAGGCCCTACCTACATGGAAGACCTGAACGAAGCAGGCGGCGTATACGCAGTTATGAACGAGCTGAATAAGAAGGGACTCCTTCACACAGAATGCATGACTGTAACCGGAAAAACAGTAGGCGAGAATATCAAGGACTGTGTAAACCTGAACCCGGAAGTAATCCGCCCGATCGACAATCCATACAGCACCACAGGCGGACTTGCTGTACTTCGGGGCAATCTTGCACCAGACGGAAGCGTTGTAAAACGTTCTGCAGTTGTTGCGGAGATGATGGTTCATGAAGGACCTGCAAGAGTTTTTGACTGCGAGGAAGACGCAATCGCAGCAATCAAAGGCGGCAAGATCGTAGAAGGTGACGTTGTTGTCATCCGTTATGAAGGACCGAAGGGTGGTCCTGGAATGAGAGAAATGCTGAATCCTACCTCTGCAATCGCAGGTATGGGACTTGGTTCTTCTGTAGCCCTTATTACAGATGGACGTTTCAGTGGTGCATCCAGAGGCGCTTCCATCGGACATGTTTCACCAGAGGCAGCAGTAGGCGGTCCCATCGCCCTTGTTGAGGAAGGGGATATCATCAGCATCAATATTCCAGAACTGAAGCTGGAACTGAAGGTTTCTGATGAAGAGCTTGCAGCAAGAAAAGCAAAATGGCAGCCGAGAGAGCCGAAGGTTACAACCGGATACCTGGCAAGATATGCAGCAATGGTTACTTCCGGAAACCGCGGTGCGATCCTCGAGGTTCCGAAAGCGAAATAATAAGATTCTTATCCGGACATGTGAATGGAATTATGGTTCATGAAAGCATGGTTCTTTCATAGCAAATGTCAGGGATTTTTACAGTATAATATACCAGGAGGAAATGAAATTGCAGCTTACAGGAGCGGAGATCATCATAGAATGTTTGCTGGAGCAAAGTGTGGATACCGTTTTCGGATATCCAGGCGGAGCTATTCTGAACGTTTATGACGCCCTTTACCGATACAGTGATAAAATTAAACATGTACTTACTTCCCATGAGCAGGGAGCTTCCCACGCGGCAGACGGTTACGCCCGTGCGACAGGAAAGGTCGGAGTGTGTCTGGCAACTTCCGGCCCAGGTGCAACCAACCTGGTAACCGGAATTGCCACCGCGTGTATGGACTCTGTTCCTGTGGTAGCAATTACCTGTAATGTTGGAACTGCCCTTCTTGGAAAAGATTCCTTCCAGGAAGTTGATATCGCAGGCATTGTAATGCCTGTGACAAAACACAGCTATATTGTCAAAGATGTAACAAAGCTTGCAGACACCATCCGCAAAGCTTTTATCATCGCCAAAAGCGGTCGTCCTGGTCCGGTACTCGTAGATGTGCCAAAGGACGTAACCGCAGCAAAATGTGAATATATCCGTCACACCATCACAGCCGTAGAGCCGAAGGTTGACACCATCCGTCCGAAGGATGTGGATACAGCAGCCCAGATGATCGCAGCAGCGAAAAAGCCATTTATTTTTGTTGGCGGCGGTGCTGTGATCGCAGATGCATCTGAAGAAGTCCGTGCACTTGCCCACAAGATCCAGGCTCCGGTCTGCGACAGCCTTATGGGAAAAGGGGCTTTTTCCGGAGAGGATGAGCTTTACACAGGTCCGGTTGGAATGCATGGAACCAAAACTTCCAACTACGCAATGTGCGAGTGTGACCTTCTGATCACTCTTGGTGCACGCTTCAGCGACCGTGTGACAGGAGATACAAAGACCTTCGCGCCGAAGGCAAAGATCCTGCAGATCGATGTAGATGCAGCGGAGATCAACAAGAATATTGCAGTTGATGCTTCCGTGATCGGAGATCTGAAGGAAGTGCTGAAGCTTCTCCTTGTGAAAATCCCGGAGAAGCGCCATGATGAATGGGTACAGCATATTCAGGATATGAAAGCTAAGTATCCGTTGAATTACGATCATTCCCAGCTTACCGGACCCTACGTGATCCAGAAGCTTTATGAACTGACTGGTGGAGATGCAATCGTTTCCACAGATGTAGGACAGCACCAGATGTGGGCTGCCCAGTATTTCAAATTCAAGGAGCCGAGAACCTTCCTGACATCAGGAGGGCTTGGTACTATGGGTTACGGCCTTGGCGCAGCAATCGGAGCAAAGATGGGCTGCCCGGACAAAACCGTGGTAAATATAGCAGGAGACGGCTGTTTCCGTATGAACATGAACGAGATTGCCACGGCAGTTCGCTGCGGCAAACCTCTTGTCCAGATCATTCTGAACAATCATGTTCTGGGAATGGTACGCCAGTGGCAGACTCTGTTCTATGAACAAAGATATTCTCAGACCATCTTAAATGATGGTGTGGACTTCGTGAAAGTTTCTGAAGCAATGGGAGCAAAAGCAATCCGCGTTACGAAGATGGAAGAAGTAGAGTCTGCACTTAAGATGGCGCTTTCATCAGAGGGCCCGGTAGTTCTCGACTGCTGGATCGACCAGGATTTAAGCGTATATCCTATGGTTCCTGCAGGAGCAAGTTTAGACGAGGTATTTGATGAGGAGGATGTGAAGAAATGAGCAGAGTGTACAATTTTTCCGCAGGACCGGCGGTTCTTCCGGAAGAGGTGTTGAAAGAAGTCGCAGATGAAATGATGGATTACAATGGTACCGGCATGTCCGTTATGGAAATGAGCCACAGAAGTGCTGCATTCCAGGAAATCATCGACACAGCTGAGAAGGACCTTCGTGAGCTGATGAATATTCCGGACAACTATAAAGTACTTTTCCTTCAGGGCGGCGCTTCCCAGCAGTTTGCCATGATCCCAATGAACCTTATGAAAAATAAGGTGGCTGACTACATTGTAACCGGTCAGTGGGCAAAGAAAGCATACCAGGAAGCACAGAAATACGGAAAAGCGAACAAGATTGCTTCTTCCGAGGATAAGACCTTCTCCTACATTCCGGATTGCAGCGATCTGCCGATCAGCCCGGATGCAGACTATGTTTATATCTGTGAGAACAACACCATTTATGGAACCAAGTTCAAAGAGCTTCCAAATACAAAGGGCAAAACACTTGTGGCAGATGTATCCTCCTGTTTCCTTTCCGAGCCGGTTGATGTGAGCAAATACGGTATTATTTATGGCGGCGTTCAGAAGAACATCGGACCTGCAGGTATGGTAATCGCCATTATCCGCGAGGATCTGATCACAGAGGATGTTCTTCCGGGAACACCTACCATGCTTACCTATAAGACACATGCAGACGCTGGTTCCCTTTATAATACACCGAATGCATATTGCATCTACGTATGCGGTAAAGTTTTCAAATGGCTGAAGAAAATGGGCGGTCTGGAAGAGATGAAGAAACGCAATGAAGAGAAAGCAAAAATTCTCTATGATTTCCTTGATTCCAGCAAGCTTTTCCATGGTACCGTTGTTCCGAAGGACCGTTCCCTTATGAATGTTCCTTTTGTAACAGGAGATAAAGAGATGGATGCGAAATTTGTTGCTGAGGCTGCCAAGGCAGGACTTGTGAACTTGAAAGGCCACAGAACAGTTGGTGGTATGAGAGCAAGTATTTATAATGCAATGCCAAAGGCTGGCGTGGAAGCGCTGGTTGCATTCATGAAAAAGTTTGAGGAGGAAAATGCCTGATGTTTCAGTATCATTGCCTGAATCCTATTGCCCAGAAAGGCCTGGACATTTTTGATGATAATTATAAAAAAGCAGACACTCTGAATGACTGCCAGGCAGTTCTTGTAAGAAGTGCCAAGATGCATGACATGGAGCTGCCGGAGAGTGTTGCTGTGATCGCACGTGCCGGAGCTGGAGTCAATAACATTCCGGTGAAAGAGTGTGCAGAGAAAGGCATCGTTGTATTTAATACTCCTGGAGCCAATGCAAATGGTGTAAAGGAGCTGGTTCTTGCCGGTATGCTTCTTGCTTCCCGTGACATTGTGGGAGGTATTGAGTGGGTACAGAGAGAAAAAGACCAGGAAGATATTGATAAGCTTGCTGAGAAACAGAAGAAACAGTTTGCAGGCTGTGAGATCATGGGCAAAAAGCTTGGTATCATCGGTCTTGGTGCTATCGGAAGCATGGTGGCAAATGCAGCAGCTTCCCTTGGAATGGAGGTTTATGGATATGATCCATACATTTCCATCGATGCAGCATGGAACCTTTCCCGTACTATTAAGCACAGCAAGAGCTTAGATGAGATTTACAGCAAGTGCGATTATATCACTGTACATGTACCGCTTCTGGATTCCACAAAGAAGATGATCAACAAAGAGGCTTTTGATAAGATGAAAGACGGTGTTGTACTTCTGAACTTTGCCCGTGACCTTCTGGTTGACGAGGATGCGCTGATTGAGGCGCTGAACAGTGGCAAGGTGAAAAAGTATGTAACAGACTTTGCCAACCATACAGTTGCAGGTCATGAGGGCATTCTGGTAACTCCTCATCTTGGAGCATCCACAGAGGAATCTGAGGAGAACTGTGCAGTTATGGCTGTGAAGGAGGTTCGTGATTTCCTTGAGAATGGTAATATCAAAAACTCCGTAAACTTCCCGAACTGTGATATGGGTACCTGCGTGGCAGTTGGACGTATTGCCATTACACATAAGAACATTCCTAACATGATCAGCCAGTTGACCAAGATCCTTGGTGCTGAGGGCCTGAACATTGCAGACATGACCAACAAGAGTAAAGGTGAGTATGCGTATACTCTGATCGATCTGGAGAGTGCAGCTTCCGCAGAGGCGCTGGATGCGCTGAAGGCCATTGATGGCGTTTCAAAGGTTCGTGTGGTAAAATAAATTCGAATACAGATAATTGACATTAAGACAACAGAATGTTAATATAAGTATAGAAAAAGCGTGTTGCCGATAGACGGTTAGTCCATATACTGGTTAGCAAAAATTGCCGCTTAGTTTACAGACAGGGCGGCTATTTTTGTGTATTATTTACATCTTTACCCAATGTGTATCCTATTGTAAAGCAGGTTAAGCCGAAGCTTACAACTGCTATAAGGTCAACAATACTCATTGGCTTAGCCCTCCTTTCCACTGAATTCCCTTACGGGTTTCTATGTAATCAGAGAGTCACAGTCCCTCTGTTGAAGGACTAACCGCCTACCGTTATGGCAACACCCATATAATAATTATATCAGCTTTGGTAAGGAAACACAACCTGGATATTTAACAATAGAATAAAAAATATTTTAATAATAAAAACAGAAACAACTAATTCGGAAGAATTAGTTGTTTCTGTTTTTATTGTTTATATGTTTTATTTTTTATGTAGATTATCTGCCATTCTTTGCAATAAATTCCTCAACCTCTTCGCGAGTTGGCATCACGCGGAGAGCACCCTTGCGGGTAGTGATAAGAGATGCGCCTGCGTTTGCGAAGGTAAGCATTTCCATCAGGTTCTCGTCGGAGAGGTCTTCCAGACCGTGCTCCAGAACATAGTTCAGGATGCTGGCACAGAAGGTGTCTCCGGCACCTGTGGTCTCAATGGTGTGCTCCTGAAGGAATGGAGCGCATTCTACGCGGCGTCCATTATAATAAGCGCGGCTTCCGTCTTTACCCATGGTGATAAGAACCAGCGGAATGTGATATTTCTCTTCGATCAGTGCAGCACCCTTGTCGTAGTCTGTGGTATCGAAAAGGAATTCCACTTCGTTGTCAGAAATCTTCAGAACGTCACATTTGGTAAGACCGTACTCAATCTCGACACGGGCATCCTCAAGGGATTTCCAGAGTGGCGGGCGCAGATTGGGGTCAAAGGTGATGATACAGCCGGCTTCTTTTGCTACCTCAATGGCATGACGTGTAGCTTCACGTACGCCCTCATGGGTAGAAGAGAGAGTTCCGAAATGGAAAATGCGGGAATCGCGGATCAGGTCGTCCGGAACCTCATCCATAGTCAGCATCATGTCAGCACCTGGATTACGATAGAAAGAGAAGTCTCTGTCTCCATCCGGATAGGTGTGGACAAATGCCAGTGTGGTATGTACTTCTTCATCCATAATAAGAGCTCTTGTATCAATTCCAACTTCTTCAACAGCAGCTTTCAGCTGGTTTCCGAACATATCCTTTCCAACTTTTCCGATAAAAGCGGTCTTCTTGCCAAGGCGCTCAAGCATAGCCAGAACATTACATGGAGCTCCGCCCGGGTTCGCTTCCATGATCGGGTTGCCCTGCGCGCTGGTTCCATTCTCTGTGAAATCGATGAGAAGCTCGCCAAGTGCAGTTACGTCGTAGTTTCGATTACTCATTGAAAAATCCTCCTTAGGTGTTTTCAAAATCATATACCAATAATTTAACGCAGAGGGGTGTATTTGTCAAACAAATTTCTTTCTTTTTCCAGCTTAAAATGGTAAAATAGAACTATCAAAATTATGGTCGGATCGACGGGAAAATTATAACAATATTAACATATTTTCTGGAAATCCGACAGTCCGTGAAAATTGGCGGGGAAATGGAGAGACTTATGAGCAAAACAGTATATGATTATATGGACTGGCCAGAAATTGAAGCGGTTGTATATGGGGAAGAAACAGCGCCAAGAGATGTGATGGGACCCAGACTGACACCGGATGGTGTACTGATACAGGGCTTTTTTCCAGAAGCCAGAGCTGCGGCAGTGGTTACAGGGCGCACGAAATATGAAATGGAGCTGGAGGACGAGGCTGGCTATTATGCAGTGCTGATCCCGGGAAGAAAGATTCCGGATTACGAATTTCAGATAGAATTTGAGAAAGAGACGAAGAAGTTTAAGGACGCTTATGCTTTCGGCGGGCTTCTTACAGAGGATGATGAGAGGGCTTTTCTTGGCGGCGTTTATTATGAGGCATATAAGAAAATGGGCGCACATCCCATGGTGATGAATGGGGTAGCAGGCACTCATTTCGCAGTGTGGGCGCCAAATGCAGTTCGGGTAAGTGTGGTTGGTGAATTTAATAATTGGGATGGCAGAGCACTCCCTATGCATAAGATGCCTATGTCAGGTATTTATGAATTGTTTATCCCGGGAGTAAAGGCGGGGGACGCCTATCGTTATGAAATTAAGGCAAAAGGGGATGTGCTCCTTCAGAAAGCAGATCCTTATGGAAACAGAACCCAGCCTGCACCATTGTGGAATTCTGTTGTAGCGGATGTCTCTGATTTTACATGGAATGACAGCAGTTGGATGGCTGAACGTAAGAAATATGATGGCCGCAGGCAGCCGGTTTCCATTTATGAGACAAGCCTGGGACAGTGGGAATCAGGGAAAGAGCTGGTGACCTTTGCGAAAGAAAAGGGATATACCCATGTGGAACTTCATCCGGTTATGGAATTTCTGGAGGATGGTTCAGATGGATATCCTACATCTGCATATTTTGCAGTCAGCACACGTTATGGCACACCAGCAGATTTTGCAGCACTGGTAGATGAGCTTCATCAGGTGGGAATAGGCGTGATCCTTGACTGGTCACCGGCACAGTTCCCGAGATACGCAGGCGGTCTGGAGAAATTTGACGGAACGCCCCTTTATGAAGTAAAAGACCCGGAAATGGCAGTCCACCCGATGTGGGGCACCATGCTTTATAATTATGACAGCCCTATGGTAATGGATTTCCTGATTTCCAATGCCTGTTTCTGGCTGGAGGTTTTCCATGTGGACGGGCTTCGTATGGATGATGTAGATGCCATGCTTTATCTGGATTATGGAAGAAAGGATGGATGGACACCGAATATGTATGGCTCCAATGAGAACCTTCCTGCCATTGAATTTCTGAAGCATCTGAATTCCATTGTGAAGAAGCGTGATCCAGGAGCACTTCTGATCGCACAGGAGGATGGTCTGTGGCCGGAGCTGACTGACAGTGTGGAGAATGATCACATTGGGTTTGATTATAAGTGGAGTGGCGGATGGACAAGAGATTTCCTGTTCTATCTGTCAGTAGATCCGATTTTGCGGAAGAATTATCATGACCAGCTGACTTTGTCCACCTTATATGCATATTCTGAGCATTATATTCTGACTCTTGGAAACAGAGATGTGGGAAGCCTGAATGAGTTTATGGCGAAACTTCCGGGAGATGAGAAGCAGAAGCTGGCACAGGTGAGAGAGGCTTATTCCTATATGATGGTGCATCCTGGCTGTAAAATGATGGCACCGGGGACTGATATGCCGGAGGGACTTGCCAAATGCATTCAGGCGTTGAATACCCTTTATAAGAGTTCGCCTGCTCTTTATCAGATGGATGATGAGTATGACGGATTTGAGTGGGTTCAGCTGATGAAATACGAGGAGAATGTGATCACTTTCCTGCGTAAGACAGAGAAACCAGAGGAAACGCTGCTTGTAATCTGTAATTTCGCCGCAATACCCTACGAGAATTACCAGGTGGGCGTGCCTTTTGCAGGAAAATATAAAGAAATCTTTAATAGCGATGCAGTAGAATTCGGCGGCGAGGGTGTAGTAAATTCTCGTGTGAAGACAGCAAAAGCAGAAGAGTGCGACGAACGTGAGCACTCTATTAAGGTGAAACTGCCGGCACTTGGTGTAAGCATCTACAGCTGCACTCCCGGGAAAGCCCCAGCCAGGAAGAAAGTGACCGCAGCGAAAACTGCGAAAGATAAGACTGCGAAAGATAAGACTGCAGGAAAACTGGTAAGGACTGTGAAGGCAAAAACTCCAGCAAAGAAGTCAGTAAAGGAAGAAAAAGCTACGAAAGTAGAAGAAGCTGTCAAAGCAGAGAAAAAGGCAGAAACAGTGAAGAAAAGAGCCACAGTAAAAAATGACAATAACAAAGCAGACAGAAATAGCAAATGAGAAATAAATAGCCAATAAGTAATAAAATAGCAAAAAAGACTGTATTTACATATCTGAATTTCAGATGTGAGGAATGCAGTCTTTTTGAATCTTTTTACAATAAGCAAGTAGCGAAGCAGATCAGAAATATCCGATTGATGCAAATAAAAAAAGCTGGAAATGAGACTCGAACTCACGACCCCTTCATTACGAGTGAAGTGCTCTACCGACTGAGCTATTCCAGCTTATGGAATGATAAGTGTATAAAAATTTATACACTTATCAGACACAAAAGATATTTTAAGTTATAAGCAGCCATTTGTCAAGAAAATCTTGGGTAAAAATTCTGATTTATCGTGGGTGAAAATTCTGATTATACGATTTTAAACCAGTCTTTTTCCTCAAACTCAACTACCGTACAGTCATTGGCATAAGTACATTCCGGTAAAATGATCATTGCATGAAGGACATCGTTGTTTACAGGCAGAGGACATAAATGCCAGATAGCGGCATTGATCTTTACCATACATCCTTTGGGAACAAGGAAGGCCTTTGTAAGTTCCGGGACTGGCGTACCGGCAGATGCAGGAGCAACATGAATGATCATATCATCATCCAGAGCTACAATGCCTTCCCAGGTGGTTGTGTGGTATTCTGCCATCTTAACGATTCGCTCATCTTTGCGTACGGCAATGGGAGAAAATCCCATACTTCCCATACAGGTACCTGAGATACGATCCGGATAAAATTTGTGGATTTCGCCCTGTAAAGGATAACCTTCCGGTTCAGTCATGGAACAGTAGGTGCCAAAGGGAGCAAAATCTGTTGGATTAATTTTTACAGCTGTAATTTCTTTCATGGAAAACCTCCTCAAATGTAGTAAAAACCCTTGAAGCTATTGTATCATGATGTTGGTAAAAGCTCAATAAATATCATAAGCTAAAATAGTATTTCACAAAAGTTTTATGCCAATGGGAAAATAACTGTTTTCAAATGATTCATTCTATGATAGAATACACCTTGATTGCAAACAAAGGAGATGAGGTACATGTCAGGTTATTCCGCCCCAGGCTTTTTAGAAAAGTTGTACCTTTTTTTGAAGAATTATATGGGAATACGGGTTACCGATATAGCAATATACAGTAATGGCGCTATATAAACATGCACCGTGTTTATATAGAGATTTTCTGAATGTATGGCTATAGGGGTATCCCGTATTTTTTTCGTACTTCACTTAACATTACAGCCGAGCGTGTTAAAAAAGGCTTTCTTCAAAATGCGTGTCACAATTTGTGGAAGTCTGCAGGAATAATTTTCAAACACGCTCCAGAAAGGAGGAGACAAATGTCTGACTCATTTCTTGAATTAAGAAATCTGAAAAAAAGTTTTACATCAGAAGAATATGTTCTACAGGGAATCAATCTGCAAATTGATCAGGGGGAATTCGTCACCTTGCTGGGTGCTTCCGGCTGCGGCAAGACGACCACTCTTCGCATCATCGCAGGACTTGAGCAGCCGGACAGCGGAAGTGTATGGCTGGAGGGGAAAGATGTGACGAATCTGGAGCCAAACCAGAGAGATGTGAACACGGTATTTCAGAATTATGCCCTTTTTCCCCATATGAACGTGGCGGATAACATCGGGTATGGTCTGAAAATACGAAAAGTACCAAAAGCGGATATAAAGAAAAAGGTTAAGGAAATGCTGGAGCTGGTTCAGCTGGAAGGCTTCGAGAAACGAAAACCTGCGGAGCTCTCCGGCGGACAGAAGCAGCGTGTAGCCATTGCAAGAGCGTTGGCAAATAATCCACGTGTACTGCTTCTGGACGAGCCTCTCGGAGCTCTGGATCTGCAGCTTCGGCGGACGATGCAATTGGAACTGAAGCGACTGCAGAAGAAGCTTGGAATTACCTTTATCTATATCACCCACGACCAGGAAGAGGCCATTAATATGTCCGACCGGATCGTGGTAATGAATCAGGGGCAATTTGAGCAGATCGGCACTCCGGATGAGATTTACAACCATCCGAAGACAAGTTATGTGGCAACCTTTGTGGGAAATGCCAATATTTTAAAAGGAAAAGTTGTAGAAATAAATGGTTCTTATGCACAGGTTCAAATAGGTAATGACACTGTTTCCGTTTATACAGAAGAGATTGTAAAGGTGGGAGAGCAGCTTACCCTGGCTGTGAGAAGCGAAAATATTCTGCTGGATGAAGCTGAAATGGAAAATGTAGTTGAGCAAAATGAAGCTGAGGGAACTGGCAGACATCTTCACGCAACTGTGAAGGAGAAGAATTTCGCTGCAGGTCAGCTGCGAGTTCTGCTTGCTTTGTCTGACCGCACAGAACTCACAGCCAGCCGGTTTGGCATGAATGCAAACATTCAGCCAGGTCAGCAGATAAAATGGTATTTTGATCCGCGAAATGCAATTGTAGTAGATCGGGAGTTTAAGACGAAAGAGCCTGCTGATATGTCAGGAGGAAATCAGTGATGGGCGGTCTCAGTAACAGCCGTGGCAACAGCCAGAAATCTGCACCTGTAAAGAACAGCCACGGCAACAGCCAGGAATCTGCATCTGCAAAGAATATCCGCGGCAATAGCAAGAGTGCTGCATCCACCAGGCATACCCGCGCCACCATCTGGATGATTCTGCCACTCTACATTTTTACCCTGATTTTTGTGGCTTGTCCTCTTATCTATATGGTTGCCTTAAGCTTTGCCACTCCCGGAGAAGTCCACGGTGTACAGTGGATTTTTACACTGGATAATTACAGGAAGATTTTGGAACCAGTGTACCTGGATACCTTTGTCCAGTCCTTCCAGCTGGCCATTACAAGTACTGTTTTTATTACCCTGATCGGGTATCCCTTTGGCTATTTTATGGCGAAATTACCAGCAGGCGGCAAAAAGAAAGCTATGCTTCTTCTTATGCTTCCCTTCTGGGTGAATTCCCTGATCAGACTTTACGGCTGGATCATCATCCTTCAGAAAAAAGGCGTTCTGAATTTTGTGCTGAAAAAGCTTGGCTTGATCGAGAAGCCGCTGAAAATCATGTACAGCTACCCGGCAATCATCATTGGTATGATATATGTACTGCTGCCATTTATGATTTTATCCGTATATTCCAGTGCGGAAAAACTGGACTGGTCACTGGTAGAAGCCGCCCGTGATCTGGGGGCAGGTAAGGCAAAGGCCTTCTGGACAGTCAGCTTTAAGCTGACCCTGCCAGGACTTTTGTCCGGCGTAATCCTAACCTTTATTCCATCTATGGGACTGTTTTTCATAGCAGATATCCTGGGCGGAAACAAAGTTGTGCTGGTAGGAAGCCTGATCCAGGACCAGATGACACGGGGAAATAACTGGCCCTTTGCGGCTGCACTGGCGGTGATCATGATGATCCTTACCACTTTGATGATCCTGCTATACCGCAAGGTCACCAATGCGAAAGAAGTGGAGGGACTGGGATGATAAAAACACAAAATAATGAAATAGAAGTGCTGGATCCGAAAATGCAAGGTGAAGGCGCCGAGGCTAAAAACGGTACATTAGTTAAAAAGTTTGGAAAGAAGAGAAATACAGGCTCTGGCATGAAACGGAGCACCCGCTTTGAGAAGATATACCTTGGTATCATTTTCTTCTTAATGTACCTCCCAGTAGCCGTAGTCATCATTTTCTCCTTCAATGAGTCCAAGCTGCCTGTCCGTCTCACCGGATTTTCCCTCCAGTGGTACGAAAAGCTTTTCGCAGACAGTGCCATGATGGAAGCACTGGTAAACAGCCTGATCCTTGGCGTGGCCAGCTGCGCGGTTTCAGCAGTTATCGGAACTTTAGGCGCTGTAGGCCTGTCACGGATTCACTGGAAAACAAAAGGCGCATTGGAGTACATTTCCATTTTGCCCCTTATGATACCGGAAATTATTCTGGGTATGGTGCTGATGGCATTTTTCTACATGCTGAATCTGCCCTTCGGAATGCTTACTCTGCTGATCGGACATACGGTATTTTGCATTCCTTATATATTGATGGAAGTAAAAGCCAGACTTGTGGGCATGGATCCTTCCCTTGAGGAAGCTGCCCGGGATCTTGGAGCTACTTCCATGAGAGCCTTTCTTGACGTTACGCTGCCACTGATCATGCCAGCTGTTGCGTCCGGCTCATTGCTTGCCTTTGCCATGTCCATGGACGACGTGGTAATCAGTATTTTTATTAACGGTCCGAGATTGTCTACCTTGCCAATTAAGGTGTACACTCAGATCAAAACCGGTGTCACGCCGGAAATCAATGCCCTGTGTACGATTATGCTGGCTTTTACGGTAGGAATTCTGCTTGTATATTCCCTTGTGAAAAAGCTGCGCCGGAGATCGCAGTAGATTTGCGGATTGAATATTTCTTACTGGACTGTATCCATGGAATCAAGGCGAGATCAGATACATTCCGGGGAATGGAAAGGGTTGCTGGACGTTATGCAGACAGTGGCCGGAAAGGAGCACACGAATGAACAAACTCATAGAGTTGAAAAACCTCACAAAAAATTTTGATGACCAGCAGGTTCTCCGCGGAATCAATCTGGACATCTATGAGAACGAGTTTCTCACCCTTCTGGGACCAAGTGGCTGTGGAAAGACCACAACCCTTCGTATTATTGCAGGCTTCGAGGAGCCAAGCGGCGGCGAAGTATTGTTTAACGGAATTGAGATTTCCAAGCTGCCTCCATATAAGAGAGAGGTAAACACCGTTTTCCAGAAATATGCCCTTTTTCCCCATCTGAATGTGGCAGAGAACATTGGATTCGGTCTGAATCTGAAAAAAGTGGACAAGGACGTGATCGCCCAGAAAGTCACCAGAATGCTGAAAATGGTAGGTCTGGAGGGTTTCGAAAAAAGAGATGTCACCCTGCTCTCCGGCGGACAGCAGCAGCGAGTGGCCATTGCCCGTGCGCTGGTAAATGAGCCGAAAATCCTTCTTCTTGACGAGCCTCTTGGCGCCCTGGATGCGAAAATACGAAAACAGATGCAGATTGAGCTGAAAAAAATCCAACGGGAGGTTGGAATTACCTTCATTTACGTTACCCATGACCAGGAGGAAGCCCTTTCCATGTCTGATACCGTGGTCGTTATGAATAACGGCGAAATTCAGCAGATCGGTTCTCCTACTGATATTTACAACGAGCCCGAAAACCGTTTTGTAGCAGGCTTCATTGGAGAGTCCAATATTATAGAAGGAATTATGATCAGAGATTATCTGGTTCAGTTCGACGGATTTGAATTCGAATGCGTGGACAAAGGCTTTGAGGATAATGAAGAAATCGAGGTTGTGCTTCGTCCTGAGGACCTTGACATTGTGGAACCATCTCAGGCGAAAATCAGCGGTGTTGTTCGAAACGTCACCTTCAAGGGCGTTCATTACGAAATTCTCGTAGAAACAGAACTGCGCACCTATAAAGTTCAGACCACCGATTATGCGGAAGTGGGCCGCCAGGTAGGACTGAAATTCGAACCGGAAGACATTCACGTCATGTACAGAATGGGAGCTTATTGATGAAACAGTTTAAGCGCCTGATCATTCCTTACTTTATCTGGGCAATTGTTATCCTTGTGATCCCACTGTTTCTCATTGCCCTGTATGCGTTCACCACAGAAGGAAATGAAGTAATGACACTTTCCTTCACCTGGGGGAATTTTGCCAAATTCCTGGAAGCTACCTACCTAAATGTGATCCTGAAATCCTTCTGGCTGGGACTTCTCACCACCTTTATCTGTCTGGTGCTTGGCTATCCCCTTGCCCTGATCATTGCGAGATGCTCTGAGAAAGTCCAGGGACTTCTCATTATGCTGGTAACCATTCCAATGTGGATCAACATGCTTCTTCGTACCTATGCGTGGATGAATCTTCTTGCAGATAACGGAATCATCAATAACCTTCTGGCAAAAATCGGACTGGGACCTATCAGCATGATGTATACGGATTTTTCCGTAATGGTAGGCCTGATCTGCAACTTTATGCCCTTTATGATCATTCCTATCCATACATCCTTAAATAAAATGGATAAATCCCTGATCGAGGCAGCCTACGATCTGGGAGCCAACCGTTTCCAGACCTTCTGGAAGGTAATCTGGAAGCTGTCCCTGCCAGGGGTGGTAAATGGTATTATGATGGTTTTCCTTCTTGCCATTTCCTCCTTCGTTATCCCGAAGCTTCTGGGAGGCGGACAGTACATGCTCATCGGTAACCTGATCGAGTCCCAGTTTATCTCAGTTGGAGACTGGAATTTCGGAAGTGCCATTTCCATGATTCTGGCGGTGATCATTTTGATTTCCATGAGTCTGATGAAGCGGATGGACAAGGAAAAAGGAGAGTAGGAGAGTATCATGCAGAAAAAAACAAGCTTTTTTCAGAGATTTTATGTGGCCATCTGTCTGGTATTCTTTTACCTGCCAATCCTGGTGACCATGATTTTTTCCTTTAATTCCTCCAAATCCCTGACCAGGTTTACGGGATTCTCCATGAGATGGTATACAGAGCTGCTGCACAATACAGAAGTCAGCAAAGCGGTTTACGTGTCTGTGACCATCGCTATCCTGGCAACTGTGATCTCCACAGTGCTGGGAACCATCACTGCAATTGGTCTTTCCAAGTCCAGGAAGGTGTTAAAGGAAACACTTTTAAATATCAACAACCTGCCCATTTTGAACCCGGATATTGTTACCGCAATCGGACTGATGCTTCTGTTTTCATCACTGGGCTTCCGGAAAGGGTACTTTACCATGCTGCTGGCGCACATTTCTTTTTGTACGCCATATGTGATCACCAGTGTTTATCCCAAGGTGCGAAGCCTTGATCCGAACCTGGCAAATGCAGCCATGGACCTTGGAGCAACTCCGTTCCAGGCATTGACCAAGGTAATCGTGCCCATGATCAAGGATGGCATTTTCGCCGGTGCGCTGCTGGCGTTTACCATGTCCTTTGACGATTTCGTAATTTCGTACTTTGTATCCGGAAACGGTGTAAAGAACATTTCCATTGTGGTCTATAATATGACCAAACGAATCAACCCTACCATCAACGCCCTGTCCACAATTGTAATCCTGGTCATTGTGCTTGTCATGGTTTTTGCCAACGTGCTTCCAAAGATCCTGGAAAAGCATGCCAGCAAGCATGCGAAAAAGATTCAGCGTGTGATCGCCCTTCTGCTGGTTTTCGCCCTTGGCTTCGGACTGATCAAGTGCGGGGGCGGTGCAGCGGAGAACCATGTCCTAAAGGTTTATAATGCAGGAGAATATATGGATCTGGATCTTCTGACACAGTTTGAGCAGGAATATAATTGTACTGTAGTTTACGAAACTTTCGAATCCAACGAAATGATGTACACCAAGCTTTCCGGCGGTGAGTCCTATGACGTGCTGATCCCTTCGGATTACATGATCGAGCGTCTGATTAAAGAGGATTACTTACAGTATATTGACTGGGATCTGATCCCGAATAAGGGCAGCCTGATGGATGAGGTCATGAATAAAAGCTATGATCCGGGAAATCGTTATTCCTGCCCGTACTTCTGGGGAACGGTTGGTATTCTTTATGATACGACTGTGGTTGATCCGGCAGATCTTCAGGAGGGCTGGGATCTTCTCAGGGATACCAAATATAAAGGAAATATTTACATGTATGATTCTGAGCGGGATTCCTTTATGATCGCACTGAAGGCTCTTGGATATTCCATGAATACTACAGATGAGAATCAGATTCAGGAAGCTTACCAGTGGCTGGTTGACCAGAGAAATACCATGGACCCGATTTACGCAGGTGATGACGTCATTGACAATATGATTTCCGGAAACAAGGCTATGGCAGTTGTTTATTCTGGAGATGCTTCTTATATTATAAGCGAAAATCCGAATATGGATTACTTCACACCGAGCCAGGGAACCAATAACTGGTATGATGCAATGGTTATTACGAGGGACTGCAATGAGACAGAGCTTGCCCATCAGTTTATTAATTTTATGCTAAATGAAGAATCTGCTCTTTCCAATACGGAAGAAGTAGGTTATACTTCTCCTGTAAAGAGTGTTTACGAAACTATGATCGAGGGAGACTACGAAGGTGTTTCTTCTTACATTCCGGATTTCGAAAATCCAAACAGTGAGATCTTCCGTTATCAGGAACCGAAAATCAAGCAGAAATATGCGGAGCTGTGGACGAAGATCAAGGCAGAGTAAACATGGAAATTTATAAAAACGGAAACGTGGCTGGCAGAAGCCGGCTGTGTTTTTGAAGAAGAGGAGAATGATTATGAAGAAAAAGGTATTTGCGGTAATTCTTGCTGCAGCAGCAATCTGTGGCAGCCTGTCACCTGTATACGCAGCTGACTCCGAGCTGGTCCTCTATACATGGGAGGGAATGTTCCCGCAGGAGGTCCTGGATGGCTTTGAGGAAGAGACCGGATGTAAGATCGTGTATTCCAACTTTGACACTGACGAAACCATGCTGGAGAAGGTTTCCATGGCAAAAGGCGGAGACTATGATGTGGTAATTGCAGATGACTACATTCTCGAGAAAATCGTGGAAGAGGGTCTTGCCACAAAGCTTGACAAAGACAAAATCTCCAATTGGGAAAACATCAATCCTCTTTATCAGGGACAGTTCTATGATGAGAAGGACGAGTACACCGTGCCATATGGCGCAGGTATTCCGCTGATCGTATACGATCCGGAGGAGGTTGATCTTGACATTAAGGGCTATTCTGATCTGTGGGATCCGTCTCTGGAGGACAGCATAGCGCTGATCGGCAACTATCGTGTGATCAACGGCATTACTCTTCTTACCATGGGTAAGAGTATGAATGAAGAAGACGTGGATACCATTGCAGAATCTGGTGAAAAGCTGGTAGAGCTGGCACCCAATGTGCGTATGATCCAGGATGACAACACCCAGAATGCACTGCTGAACGGAGAGGCTTCTGTAGCGTTCCTTTACACCTCCCAGGTAACTGCAGCTCTGGCAGAGAACCCGGATCTGAAAGTGGTTTATCCGGAGGAAGGCCTTGGCTTCGGTGTTATGGGAATGTTTATTCCAAGCGAGGCTCCCAATGCAGATGCAGCTTACCAGTTTGTAGACTACATCTTAAGACCGGAGGTTGCGGCACAGTGCTTCAATTATATCGGTTACTACTGCACCAACAAGGCAGCAGATGAGCTGGTAGACGAGAGCCTGGTGGTTCCGGACAGTGTAACAAGTGGAGAGAGTATTAAGAATGTAAGTCAGGAAGCTGAGGAACAGTATAATAAGAACTGGACTGAGTTTAAGGCTGCCTGCGATTAATTGAATTAATTCAGTAAAAGGATAACATCAGGAAAGAGCCTGTGAGTGAACCATTCGGGAGAAAAACGGATAAATCACTGTGCAGGCTCTTTTTTTATGTAATAGAAAAGTCCTACCGGGCAGGATTGCACTGCGGAGAAAGGAGAGAGGTCGCTGGAGGTGGAGAATGCTTGCACATATATGTTTCCGGGGCCAGAGAAAACAACACTGATATTGACAAAGTTTCGCCAGTGTGTGATTATTATTTACAGAAATAAATGAGTTTTTTAGAGGAGAAACAAAATGGAAATATACAAGGGAGCTTCCGCCTTTGCGGGGATTGCCATTGGGAAAATCAGGTTTTATCGGAAAGGTGAATATCAGATCCGACAGCATCAGGCAGATGATGTAAAAAAGGAACTGAAGAATTTTGATGTGGCTCGTCGGCATGTGATGCAGACCTTGAAGGAAGAGTATGACAGAATGTCAGAAAAGCAAATGGACACAGCTGATCCTGAATTGGATATGGAACCCCAACCTTTGGATAGAATTGTGAAAGTGAATGGGGAAAATGGAACAAACCAGATCCTGGAGCAGGCAGAGCTTCTGGGCTCTGGCAGCTTTCTCCGTGCGGTACAGAGTATGATCACAGGGGAAAAGGTGACTGCTGCTTATGCAGTGCAGACCACAAGAGATGAGATGCAGAGTACTTTTTCCAGGCTGAACGATCCGACCATAAAGGAACGAATCCACAATGTAAGCCGCATCTCCAGTCTCCTTCTGGAGATTCTCGGGGAAGATGAGAACAAAATTGATCTGGGAGAGGAACCAGTCATTCTGGCAGCAGATGCCCTTTCTCTTGCAGAACTGATGGAAATGGATAAGGAGAAGCTTCTGGGTATTGTCACCCGCAAAGGTTCTGCTACCTCTCACGCTGCGATCCTTGCGAAAAATATGGATATTCCCTGTGTTACAGGTATTGGGATTCCCCAGTCAGAAGAAGAGTGGGAAGACAGCATTGCCATTATTGACGGATATACGGGAACCATCTATCTGGAACCGGATAATGAGGTACGAAAAGAATACGAGATTCGCCGAAAAGCAGATCTGGTAGAGCGGGAATCCCTTTTGAAGCTGAAAGACAAGGGCGATATTACGAAAGATGGACGTGAAGTGGGAATCTACGCGAATATTGGCAGTCTGGATGATTTAAACAGTGCCCTTTATTATGGGGCAAAGGGAATCGGACTGCTGCGAAGCGAGTTCCAGTATCTTGGCAGGGAGAATTATCCCGGGGAAGAAGAACTTTTTCAGGCATATAAGAAAACTGCTGAGACTATGGGCGACCGCCTGGTAGTTATCCGCACCGCCGATCTCGGGGCTGATAAGCAGGCTTCCTACCTTGAAATTCCGGTAGAAACCAACCCTCTCATGGGTAATCGCGGAATCCGTCTCAGTCTGGACCGGAAGAACCTGTTTAAAACCCAGATCCGTGCCATTTACCGTGCAAGCTGGTATGGAAATCTGGGGATGATGTACCCTATGATCTGTTCGGAAGAGGAAATGGATGAGGTTGAAGCTCTGGTGATGGAAGTAAAAGAAGAGCTGAAGGCAGCAGGTGTACCATTTAAGGAAATCCGGACTGGAATTATGATGGAGACTCCGGCAGCAGTGATGATCGGGGAAGAGCTGGCGAAACGTGTGGACTTTCTGGGAATCGGAACCAATGACCTGACTCAGTACACCTTGGCCATGGATCGTCAGAATCCGCTTTTACAGAAGAAATATGATGATCATCATCCTGCAATTCTGAAAATGATAAAGATGATTGTAGATGCAGGACATGCGCAGAATTGCAAAGTATGTCTCTGTGGGGAACTGGCAGCGGATACCAGATTGACGGAGACATTTTTGCAGATGGGGGTAGATGCATTGTCTGTGGTACCGGCATGTATATTACCAGTGAGGAAGGCACTGAGGGCGGTTTGCATCGCAGAAATGTGATCTTAGCCTATCCTCTGCGACTGTATTGAGGCGTGCATGTATGTGTGAAAAATTGCAGAATAATTACAAAATAAAACGAGAGCACCAGACATGCAGATCCAGATTACAGGCTGTATGTTTGAAAATATGGGTAGAAACATGAACACAAAAAGCAAAGTAATTGTACTTCCCTGTGAAGCTTACGATGAAGAACGAATTTATACACTTATGAAAAATGGTCTGTCTCAGCTGGGAGGTCTGGACAACTTTATAAATAAAGAAGAAAAAATCCTTTTGAAGCCTAATCTTTTGAAGAAAGCAGAAGTGGAGAAAGCGGTCATCACGCATCCGGTTGTGGTGGGTGCTTTTGCCAGGATTTTACGTGAGGAAGGTTATAAGAATATTGTGCTTGCGGATTCCTGTGGTCACGGGACTACGAAACCGGTAATCCAGGGCACCGGAATGGATACTTATCTGGAGAAGTACCAGATCCCGGCCATTGACTATACGAAGGGCGTGCGTGTGGAAAATCCGGAGGGTAACCAGGCGAAGGAATTTATCCTTCCGAAAGAACTGCTGGAGGCAGAGTGTGTGATTTCTCTTTCCAAAATGAAAACCCACGCTCTGGAGCGAATTACAGGAGCAGTGAAGAACAGCTATGGATTTGTATATGGGAAAAATAAGGCCATTGGTCATACCAAATATCCCAGCGCAGACAGCTTCGCCCGGATGCTTATTGATCTGAACCAGTATGTGAAGCCGAGACTTTACATTATGGATGGAATCACTGCGATGGAGGGAAATGGACCGGGCTCCGGAGACCCGGTAGCCATGAACCTGATTCTGATGTCCACAGATCCGGTGGCACTGGACAGTGTGTTTGCAAGACTGGTTTATCTGAAACCGGAGATGGTTCCTACCAATTACCATGGGGAGAAGATGGGACTGGGAAATTGCAGGGAAGAAAATATTGAGGTTGTGGTAGTTGAGGAGAATCCTTCGGCATCAGCAGTGCGTGATGAAGGAAGTGAAATAACTGGGCGCGAGAAGCAGCGCCAGAATGCAAAGGTTTCTGTAGATAAAAAGCAGATTGGTATTGACGTGGTTTGTAATGTGATTTCGATGGAAGCATTAATAGAAAAATATGGCAATCCCAATTTCAATGTGGACCGCACGAAAGTACGAAACAATGTCTGGACAAAGCTTGCCAAGGCTCTGAATATTTTTCAGAAGAAACCATACATTGAGCCTGACAAATGTATCCGTTGTGGAATCTGTGTAAACAGCTGCCCTGTGCCCGGAAAAGCAGTAGATTTTCGAAATGGCAAAAATAATCCGCCTGTTTATGATTATAAGAAGTGTATTCGATGCTTCTGCTGTCAGGAAATGTGCCCGAAGAAAGCGATTAAGGTGAAGTGAGTGTAAAATACTCCGAAGGGAATATCGGAGAAACATCAGAGTAATTTCGGAGATAAAGAAGAAAAGCCACTACCGAGCGTCAACTAAGTTGTGACGTTCTACAGTGGCTTATGTATTTTATCGTCCGATCATCTTCGCTACTTCCCTGATATATTCCGGTGTAGTACCGCAGCAGCCCCCTACAATACCGGCACCTGCATCAATCAGAGCTTTCACATGTCTGGCAAAATCCGGCGCTTTCATGGAATAAACGGCGTTTCCATTATCATCAATGAACGGCATGCCGGCATTCGGCTTGGCAATGACCGGGATGGAAACATTTTCCTTAATATTGCGGATAACAGAAACCAGCTGATCGGGACCAACAGAGCAGTTCACGCCCACAGCATCTGCACCTGCAGCCTCCAGGGAAACAGCAGCTTCAATAGCATTTCCACCGCTGAAAATACTTCCATCTGCATCTACCGTCATGGTACACATAATCGGCAGCTCGCAAACTGTAGAAGCAGCATCCACAGCTGCCAGAGTCTCTTCAATATTGATCATGGTCTCAGCAACGATCAGATCCACGCCGGAATCCTTCAGAATTCCAATCTGCTCCTGATACATTTCGAAAGCTGCCTCATAGGTCATCTCCCCGGCAGGAGCCATCATTTTACCACTGGTGGTAATATCCGCAGCAACGTAAACCTTATGGTCTGCCGCATCCGCGACTTCTCTTGAATAGGAAACCAGAGTGCGGTTGATCTCCTCCATACGGTCCTGCAGACCATGCATGGTAAGACTTACACGGTTGCCGCCAAAAGTAGGAGCGTAGATAATATTGCTTCCCGCTTCGATATAAGCTCTCTGAAGATTCTGGATCACATCCTTATGTGCCAGCACCCATTCCTCTGTGCATACCCCCTTCGGCATACCGGCAGCCATCAGGTTGGAACCTGTAGCGCCGTCCAGAAGAACAATACTCTGTGTCAGTTCCTGAAACTCGTGTTTTGTCATATTGTAATTCCTCCTTAAATTGGCAGAATATTGCATTCAAAACATATTTGCATAACATGCCGCCCATTGTGGTCTGCAACCATCTGGCGAACATTTATCCTGCCGGATACGGTTGATTTCGTCATATTCCTGTCCGCGTCCTGGAAGTTATAACGTTTTCATAAAAAAATTTTATAAATCTTTCGTATTATAACACTATTTAACTTGATTTTCCAGTTGTCAGCGTATAAAATATAAGATATGCTTTTGATGGGGCTGGCTATAAAGTAAGCAGCAGCCCTTAATGACAAAAGAAATAAAAAAGGAGCTAAAAGATGAGTAGAAGGAGAAGAAGAAACGACTGGATACCAGGCGCGGTGATCACCATCATCGTCATTATGCTTTCTGTTGTTTTTATGGGACTTCTGGCAATGACCAAGATGGTTCCCACCATTTATATGCTGATCATCGGCATTGTACTTGCGGTGATCGCAGCGATAATCTGGCTGCTGGTATGGCATACCAGATACACAGGCCGCTTTATTGGCGGAACTGTTTTGGCAGTGATCATGATTGCCATTCTGGCATTCGGCGGTTTTTATATTAATAAGACAAGATCCGCCATCAGCAATATTTCCGGTGAGACCACTGAGGTCACACAGATGGCTGTTTATGTAAAGAACGATGATGCCGCTGATTCTGTAGAGGCAACTGCCGGATATACTTATGGTATTCTTTCCTCACTTGACCGTGAGAACACAGATGGCGCGGTAGCACACCTGAACAGCGAATTCGGCACAGAGGTACAGACGAAAGAGTACGCAGGTCTGACCGAGCTTGCTGACGGAATCCTAAACGGTGAAGTAAATGCCATGCTTCTGAACAGCGGATATCTTAGTGTATACGAGGATATGGACGGATACACAGATTTCAGCACTAAGATAAAAGAGGTTGGAACAGTAGACGTTGAATCCACAATTCAGTCTGCAGAAGAGTCCACCCCTATAGAGCCGATCACCACTGCTAATGGCGGTAAGGTTTACACCATCTATCTCAGTGGTATTGATACCAGAGGTGAGATGACAGCTAAGAGCCGAAGCGATGTAAATATTATTGCCACTGTGAATACAGATACACATGAGATCCTGCTGGTTTCCACACCTCGTGATTACTTTGTACCGCTTTCTATTTCCGGAGGTGCACCGGATAAGCTGACACATGCCGGTATTTATGGAATCGATGTGTGTATGGATACTCTGGGAATGCTGTATGATATTGACATTAATTATTACTTCCGAATTAACTTCGGTGGATTTGTGAAGGTAATCGATGCACTTGGCGGAATTACCGTTAATTCAGATTATGATTTTGATTCCAAGAATATTCTGGGTTATCATTTTAACAAGGGTGAGAATTATGTGAATGGTGAGCAGGCGCTTATCTTTGCAAGAGAGCGTTACGCATTCCAGGAGGGTGACCGCCAGCGTGGTAAGAACCAGATGGAGGTTATCCGTGGTGTTGTGAAGAAGGCACTTTCTCCGGAAATCCTTACCAGCTATTCCTCCATTCTTTCCAGTCTGGATGGATGCTTCGGTACTAACATCACATATGAAGAGATCGCACAGATCCTTCAGCAGCAGCTTACCAATGGGGGCGACTGGACAATCGTTTCCTACAGTGTAAATGGTACCGGTGCTACTGAGAAACCATATTCCATGAGCCAGAAGGCATATGTTATGGTTCCGGATTATAACACTGTTGATAAGGCTAAGAGCCTTATGGAAAAGGTTCGCAACGGTGAGGTGGTTACCCAGGAGGAAGCTGACGCACCAGTTAGTGGAAGCACAAGCACTGACAGCACCTCCACAGAAACTGTGACCGAGCCAGGTACAGTAGCAGCCGAGACACAGGCTGCGACAGATACCACTGCTGCAGATGGAACTACAACTGAAGGCGCAGCTGATACTACTACACAGCAGTAAAGAGAATGAGATTCCTCTGGTGAGAGGAATCTAAATATAGAAAGAAGCAAATCATTATATAACGTGGTTTGCTTCTTTTTTTGATAAATTTATAAACTTTTAAGATGATTTTTATATTATATTGTGATAAAATGGGGATATAGAAGAAGGAAAGGCGGGTGAATCTGAGTTTACATTCTTGGATTTTACAGAAGATGACATCGCACAGCTTAGTATGACACCACTTATGGGTGGCCAGATGAGCCGCAAGGATAAGATTAAAGAAGGAATTCTAATAGCGAAAGAAGAGCATAATGATATGGCGGATAAAGTGATGGCTATGTTGTATACTCTGGCAGATAAGTTCTTGGATGGAGCAGAACTTGATGAGATTAAGGAGGCGATGACAATGACGAGATTGGGACAGATGATAGAGAAAGATGGACGTGAAAAGGAGCGTATAGCCTTAAATACGCTGAATAAAAAATTACTTTCTTCCAATCGCATTGAAGATTGTATAAAAGCTACAGAAGATGAAGAATATCAGAAAAAACTCATGAAAGAATTTGGTATAAAATAAATAAAACCTGGCCGGGACATCACTTACCTGATCGTTCCCGGCCCTAACTATGTTAGAAACATATAGAAGCAAATTTGCATAACCCACCACCCAACTGGAAACAATAAAAAAAGATGACCTCCAAGTCGCATTATTTCAGTAATGCGACGGTCATCCAGGCAGTTTTTCTGCTTTCTTTCCCATCGTCGCTTTACATTCTATCGCGAATAACAGGGAAAGTCAACCGATTATAGCGACTATAGACTCTTTTTGTCGAATTATACCATAATTTATTCCAAATTCACCTTTTTCCCATTAGTTTTTCAAAGGGATTTTTTCGATATAAAATAATTGCGTGGTCAAATAATTGGTACATACTTATAGAATAAGGAGGCAGCTATGTGCAGAAAAGGTGAAAACATACGCAAACGCAAGGACGGGCGCTGGGAAGCCCGTTATATCAAATACCGTGATCCGGAGGGAAAAATCCACTACGGTTCCCTCTATGGCAAAACATATGGCGAAGTAAAGGACAAACGAAACAAAAAAATTGCAGAAGTGCCAGGCTATGGACATCTGGTGCGAAACCCTGGCATTTTGAATTACCAAGCTACCTTCGAAACAGCCGCAGAACACTGGAAGCAGGAAATCCGCTATACCATCAAGGACAGTACTTTTTCCAATTATGAAGCGATCCTGAAGAACCAGCTTCTTCCGGAGCTTGGCAGCACCCAGATACGGAAAATCAGCAATTCTCAGATCACGCAGCTTATTCATAAGAAAAAAGAGCTGGCATTGTCTGCAGGAACCATTCATGTAATTTTAAGCGTACTCCGCAGCATTTTGAACTTTGCAGCAAAGGGAGGCGTCTATACCAGTGAACCAATCCGCTACCCCCATTTGGCTGGCACCAGCCAGGAGGTGCAGATTATGAAGCTTGCAAACTATAACCAGCTGGAGAAATTTCTTATTGACAATATCAGTGATTTCCATTTCGGTCTGCTGCTTTGCATGCATACCGGCATCCGTGTAGGCGAACTCAGCGGCCTGCGCTGGGAAGATGTGGATTTCGCCCAGCACAAAATCCGCATACAGCGTACTGTGATCCGCATCAAAAATCTGGATCAGACCGCCAATCCGGACACTGGAAAAATCCCAAAAACCATTCTGTATATCGGTCCGCCGAAGACAAAACATTCCAACAGGGAAATTCCATTGCCAGACAAGCTGCTTTTTTATGCGAAACGTTTTCGCAAAGATGGCTCCGCATATATTTTGTCTGGAACTGCCAGATGCATGGAGCCGCGGGTCATCCAACGCAGATATGCAGCGCTGCTAAAAACATGTGGAATTCCCCCCATTAAAATCCATGCTCTCCGGCATCAGTTCTCCTGTCGCTGGGTGGAACATGGCTTCGATACCAAGTCCCTGTCCGAAATACTTGGACATACTTCCGTGCGAACCACACTGGATCTGTATGTGCATATCCAGGCGGAAACGAAGCGACAGTATATGAATCAGATGATGGAGCAGGCAATATAACAGAATAAACAATTTCAGAAAAGGCAGTTATACCAGAGAATTCTCTTGTGAGAGACCTCTGGTGTGACTGTCTTTTTTGCTGTCTGGAAAAGGTGACCGGATACTGAAAAATCTCAATTTCTAAAATAAGGGGTCTTTATTCGGGGTCGATAGTCCAAATTGTACTGATTTTCTGCTTGTTTGCAGCGCAAATACGCATTACTGAAATATTACGAAAGAAACCAGCAGAAATCACAGACAAAATTTATGAAAACAGGATACAACATCCGAACCTGGCGCATGCGCCTGGTTTGTCCGGAGCCTATATGGCTGGACAGAACAGAAGAATATTTTCAGAACGTGGTGGAGTTTTACTACCACCTTTTGAGACAGCATGAAGAACTGTGGAACAGCAGCCTCTTCGACATCCAGCGCAGTCTGGAACTCCTGACCCTGGCCGGTCGGGACGGCAGACAGCCCACCAACCCCTTACCAATGGGAAAAGTACCTGTCTACCTGAGACGTGCTGCCATCAACAAAGCATCTGCCACAGTGAAAAGCACCCAGGAGCTTCAGTCCGGATTCCCCGAGAAGCTGGAAGCCAAGGTCACCTTTTTTAAAGGAATGTATTCCGACCTCACCGACAGATCCATTTGCCTGAAGCTGTGGAACGGTGAGAAATGGATCTGGACAGACTGCAAGCTGAAAGGACGCCCCTTTCCCCAAGATGGTCAGCTAATGTCACCCACCCTGGTAAAGGAGGGCAGGCGCTACCTGCTGAATATCCCGGTGAAACAGGAGAACAGCGACGCCCGCACTGCCAAAGAACGAATGGCAGAAGGCACGAACCTGTGCAGTGTCCGCTTTACAAACACAGACACCTTCGCAGTGTGTTGCATTCTGGATGAGCAGGGAAAACAGCTGGCTGTACATACCTGCCGGGGCGGAGATGCGTACCGTCACCGCTGCAAGCTGCTGGAGACCAGAATACAGAAATCCAGACCAAACACAGTGGGAGACAATAGTCCCCAGCCCAACCGGAAGTACTACATGCACCTGAAGAACCTGTCCGAGCACTATGCCCACCAGGTCAGCCGTGAGATCCTGAACTTCTGCAAAGAGAATCAGGCAGGAATCATTGTCCTCCCCGATTACGACCAGAACTTCACCCGGATGGCAATGGTAAAAAGCGGTAATTTTTCCCCGCTTCACTTAAGCAGTAAGATTCGGACCAACCTGCAGTACAAAGCCTGGGCAGAAGGCATTCTGGTACTGGAAACCAGAACAGACGGCCTGAAAGACAAATGTGCCATCTGCGGCGGCAAGGTTCGCCGGAAGGGAAATGAATTCCTCTGTGAAAATGGTCATCAGGGAAACCGCTTCCTGAATGACGCCAGAAATCTTGGCAGGAAATGCCAGGACAGTTTTTTTCGCGGAAGTAGAACAAAATAATTATTGACAACAAAGATAAAAATGATAATAAGCAGCGTTACGAACGCTCTTATCTATAAAAACGGGTAACCGGGCAAAGAGGCTGCGCCAGTGACGCAGGCTTTTCGGCCGACCACCGCCGGTGCGGGTTCCGGATTTCCCCAAGATATCATGGGAGTCGTCGAAGCACCAGACAGGAAGCTATCTGGTAAGTGGTCAAAGTTATGAAAAAATGGGAGGAAAGGACTGGGGGGGGGGTAACTCCGTCCGTATGATTAAGAAATGACAACGAAAAAACAAAAAACCGAACGCAAAAAAAGAAAGTTAGAGCATTGGCAGGTAATCGCACTTTACCTGATGATTTATGATGTGATCGCCGTAAACGCCGCATACTTTCTCGGACTGTGGTTCCGCTTTGATTGTACATACTCCGCAATACCCGGAGAATATTTGTCTGCCTATCTGAAATTTGCACCATGGTATACAGTATTCTCTGTTTTTGTCTTTTGGGCATTGCGCCTCTATAACAGCGTATGGCGCTTCGCAAGCTACAGTGAGCTGTTAAGAATTTGCTTATCTACTGTAATTACATTCCTGTTCCAGATAATTGGAATTACATTTGTCATTCAGAGAATGCCAATGTCCTATTATCTCTTCGGAACCATTATTCAATTTTGCCTGATTACAGGAATCCGTTTTTCATATCGATTTATTCTTCTGGAAAGAACACGGAAACAGAAGGAAGAAGAAGGTCCGCTGCATCACATTATGTTGATCGGTGCCGGCCAGGCAGGACAGATCATTCTCCGCGACGTGGAACGTGCCAAAGAGCCAAAGGGAAAGGTTTGTTGTATTATTGACGATAACCCGAATAAATGGGGACGTTATATGGAGAGTGTGCCCATTGTAGGCGGTCGTGATGACATTCTCGCAAGTGCAAAGAAATATAAAATCGACCAGATTCTTCTGGCAATTCCAAGCGCAAGTGCGGCAGAGCGAAGAGATATCCTGAACATCTGCAAGGAAACCAAATGTGAAATGAAGATTCTTCCAGGTGTGTATCAGTTTGTCACCGGAGAAGTGTCTCTCAGCAAAATGAAAGACGTGGCGGTGGAAGACCTTCTTGGAAGAGATCCTATTAAGGTAAATATGGACGAGATTTTCCGCTACATCAGTGGAAAAACCATTCTGGTAACTGGTGGCGGCGGCTCCATCGGAAGTGAACTTTGCCGTCAGATCGCAGCCCACGTGCCGAAACGACTGGTGATCTTCGATGTCTATGAGAACAATGCCTACGACATTGAACAGGAGCTTCGCTCCAAATATCCACATCTGGATCTGGTGGTACTGATCGGTTCTGTGCGTGATACTCGCAAGATCAATGATGTATTTGAAACCTATAAACCAGACATTGTTTACCATGCAGCAGCCCATAAGCATGTACCCCTTATGGAGACAAGCCCCTGCGAAGCTATTAAGAACAATGTAATGGGAACCTATAAAACTGCCCATGCAGCTTTGAAAAACGGCTGCCAGCGTTTCGTACTGATCAGTACGGACAAAGCTGTAAATCCAACCAACATTATGGGAGCCAGCAAGCGTCTCTGTGAGATGGTTATTCAGACCATGGATAAGATCAGCAGAACCGGAAGAGAAGATCTGCTTCCGTTACTGGGAAGTCATTATGAGGACAGTGAGGAAGCACTTGCTCAGGTGGCAGCGACTTGTGAAAATCCAGGAGCAAATGGTGAGAGAAAATACAGGACTGAATTTGTGGCAGTGCGTTTCGGAAATGTGCTGGGAAGTAATGGATCTGTTATTCCGCTGTTTAAGAAACAGATTGCCAAAGGTGGTCCGGTGACCGTTACCCATCCGGATATTATCCGTTACTTTATGACCATTCCGGAGGCGGTAAGTCTAGTGCTCCAGGCTGGAACCTATGCAAAAGGCGGAGAAATCTTTGTGCTGGATATGGGAGCTCCGGTGAAGATTGATACGCTGGCGAGAAACCTGATCAAGATGTCAGGACTGACACCGGATGTGGATATTAAAGTGGAATACACAGGACTTAGACCTGGAGAGAAGCTTTATGAAGAGAAGCTGATGGCAGAGGAAGGGCTGACGAAGACGGATAATGATCTGATCCATATTGGGAAGCCGATTCCGTTTGATACGGATGAGTTCTTACATCAGCTTGAGAATCTGGCTGTTGTGGCATATGGAAATGATCCAGATATTAGAAGCTATGTGGAAGAAATTGTGCCGACTTATCATGCGGCGAAGGATGATTTGAAACTGCATGGGGAGACATATAAGAAATTATTCAATAAAGCAACTGAAAATAATCATTAATTCATTTGAACATATATTATTAAATTTTAAGAGAGGCAGAGAACAATGAAAATACCATTTTCACCACCAGATATTACAGATGCAGAGGTTGAACAGGTTGCAGAAGCACTTCGTTCCGGTTGGATTACTACCGGACCGAAAACAAAAGAATTAGAGCGTGAAGTTGCGGATTTTTGTGGCGTTAACAGAGCAGTATGTTTGAATTCACAGACAGCTTGTGCGGAAATGACACTGAGAGTTTTAGGAGTAGGAGAAGGTGATGAAGTAATTACCTGCGCTTATACCTATACAGCAAGTGCATCTGTAGTATGCCATGTAGGTGCAAAACTTGTATTAATCGATACACAAAAAGATTCTCTTGAAATGGACTATGAGAAACTTGCAGATGCAATTACAGAAAAAACTAAGGTAATTATTCCTATTGATCTTGGTGGTGTACCATGCGATTATGACAGAATCTTTTCTATAGTTGAAAGTAAGAAACATCTGTTCCATCCGTCAAACGATATTCAAAAAGCAATAGGAAGAATTATTGTAATGACTGATGCAGCTCATGCGTTTGGAGCAGAGTGGCATGGCAAAAAGGTTGGAAGTATTGCTGATTTTAGTAACTTTAGTTTTCATGCAGTGAAAAATTTTACAACTGCAGAAGGTGGAGCTGCTACATGGAAAGATATTGAGGGAATTGATAATGAAGAATTATATCATAAATATCAATTGCTTTCCCTTCACGGACAGTCAAAAGACGCTCTTGCTAAAACTCAGCTTGGTGCATGGGAATATGATATTGTTGGTCCATGGTATAAATGCAATATGACAGATGTTGTTGCAGGAATTGGTCTTGCACAGATGAAACGTTATAAAGGCTTACTTGCCAGAAGAAAAGAAATAATTGGAAGATATGATGATGCATTTAAGCCATTAGGAATTGAAGTCCTGAATCACTATGCAGATGAACATCAGTCATCAGGTCATCTTTATATTACAAGAATTCCAGGGATTACTCTGGAACAGAGACATGAGATTATTGTAAAAATGGCGGAAAAAGGAATTGCATGTAATGTACATTATAAGCCATTGCCAATGATGACTGCATACAAGAATCTTGGGTTTGATATTAAAGATTATCCAAATGCTTATAAGAGATTTGAAAATGAAATTACACTGCCACTTCACACTAAATTGACTGACGAAGAAGTGGAATATGTAATTGAAAATTATTGTGAAATTGTAAAGAACTATATTGGAAAATAATTAGGAGAAGTAATTAATGATTTTGAAAAAATGGGATGACCTTCCTGAATTTATGAAATGTGATGAGGTAAAGGTATACTATGATATTTTATCACGAAAGAAAGGAAGTCTGGTTCTGAAACGGATTTTTGATATTGTAGTGGGGGTTATCCTGTTGATTCTCCTGGCTATACCTATGCTGATTATTGCTGTGATGATAAAAATGGACTCTAAAGGACCTGCTTTTTATCGTCAGGAGCGTGTAACCAGATATGGTAAAAGGTTTAGAATACATAAATTTCGTACTATGGTCAATAATGCCGATAAGATTGGATCTGCTGTAACAGTAGGTGGTGATTCAAGAATCACCAAAGTGGGAGCAAAAATTCGGGATTATCGGTTAGATGAGTTGCCCCAGGTTTTTGATGTACTAAGTGGAGATAGCGGTATAATAGGAACAACCAAGAAAAACCTTGATTTTACAGGGGTTTCGCTGGCTTAGTCGAATCTGGTTATGATAATTTTTCTGCATGGTTGTGTCGGTTAAGCAAGGGGAACGGAATAAATGAATGGTTTCTTGGATGCTTATTTTGACCCACACTATAAGCTGAAAAATTATGATAAGGAGGTTTGACCTAGCCTGCGAATGATCTTTAAATAGAACATTCACAGGCTAGTTGTCGTGTTAAGGACTCCAAAATTGTTGGGGGGGGGTAATGGACTATATGAAAAGGAAAGATTGTAAGAATGAATATGAGAAACAAGTAAGAACAATGATCTTCATTGAACGATGAAAATTTAAGTTTTTAACAAAAAAAGAAAATGCAGGAAAAGTAAGATTAAAACCTGCGGATGGAGAAATACAAATGAAATATAAGAAGCGTAATGTTCGATGGATGTTGGTTGTATACGATTTGCTTGTGTATGAATTATCAGCGGTGTTACTTTTAGGACTTTATGGTGGAAATGATAAACTTTCCATTTCAGGCATGATGCAGCAGATGGTTCTTGCACTGTTATGTGTATTTTCAATTAGATTGATTGGAAATGTATATGGACAGATTTGGAGATATGGCGGTATCCAGTGTTATATTCGATTGCTATATACAGATGCAATAGCATTTTTTGTCTATTTGATCTTAGAACTGATTCTTCCAGTTGAAAAAATTACATTTGCGAGAATGCTGTGTTTGAGCAGTATAAATCTCTTAGGTGCATTGGCATTAAGGATGATGTACAGATATGCATATAAATGTAGTAATAAGGAAACTAATCAGGGAAGATTTTTAGCTTCCTTATTATATATATTCGGCAGAGTAAAGAAAGGAAATGATAAAGAAGTCCAGAAAATCAAAATAGCAATAATTGGAGCTGGACGTGTAGGAGTAAGCTTTGCGGAAGATCTTCTGAATAGTGATGAAGCGGCATACATTCCGAGATGTTTTATTGATATTAATGAAAATAAAGTAGGTCGTGAAATTCAAGGATTACCGGTATGGTCAGAAGATGAAGCAACATTTAGAAAATTGAATGAGTACGAAGTACAGGAAATTGTATTTGCCATACCGTCAATGGACGCAGAAAAGAAGAAAACATTATATGAATACTATAAAAATGCTGGATATAAATTAAAAGTTTATGATTATCCGACTGTTTATGCGGCAGGAGGAAAGCGACATTTAAGAGAATTTGATATTGAGGAATTACTGTTCAGAAAGCCATTGGTGGTATCTGATGAGCATACAAATGAATATTACAAAGGAAAAGTTGTTTTGATTACTGGTGGTGGCGGTTCCATTGGATCGGAGCTGTGTCGTCAGTTGGCAAAGATGCAACCGAAACAGATTGTTATTTTGGATATTTATGAAAATGGTGCATACGATGTTCAGCAGGAATTAAAAATTGCATATGGAAATACTTTAAATCTTCAGATTGAAATTTGTTCTATTACACACAAGAAAGCACTGGAACATGTATTTGCTAAGTATCATCCACAGATTGTAATTAATGCAGCAGCACATAAGCATGTGCCTTTAATGGAACATAACTGTATCGAAGCCATCTATAACAATGTATTTGGAACACAGAATCTGGTAGAACTTTGTGAAAAATATGAAGCCGAACGTTTCATGATGGTATCAACGGACAAAGCGGTTAATCCTACGAATGTTATGGGTGCTACCAAGAGAATGTGCGAAATGATTGTACAGAGTGCAAGTACGCATGGAAAAGTGAAGTACAGTGCGACACGTTTTGGAAATGTATTAGGTAGTGCGGGGTCAGTTATTCCGTTATTTAAACGTCAGATAGCTAATGGAGGACCGGTTACAGTTACAGATAAGCGAATTATCCGATATTTTATGACTATCCCAGAAGCATCACAGCTTGTACTTCAAAGTGGAGCTATGGCAAATAATGGAGAGCTTTTTGTATTGGATATGGGACAGCCTGTAAAAATAATGGATTTGGCAGAGAATATGATTCGATTGTCTGGTGTACAGGGAATTGAAATTGTGGAAACAGGATTAAGACCGGGAGAAAAGTTATATGAAGAATTGTTGGTTAAAACAGAAGAATTAGATAAAACAAGTAACAGCATGATATTTATTGAGCGTGATTCAGCATTAAGTCCGGAAGAAATTAATACTCGTCTGAATATGCTTAGAGAAGTTTGTGAAACAGGAGATGACTCACAGGCAAGAGAAGTATTAAGAAAAGCTGTACCAACATTTAAAAAGCCGGAAGAAGTTAATCGAGCTGCTGAATTTGTTGTACATCAAAAAAAGAGTGAGCCTGAAAGGGAAGAAGCAGTAGCTATATAAAATATAACAAGATTGTATTTTTATAAAAATACGGGAAGGACGCATATGCATTACGAAACAAAATCAATATTAGACAAAATCAAAGGTTCTATTATTTTGGCAACAGAAGAGGGCGAACAGGAATATGTAAATATTGATGCAATTCCAGAGAATCTATTGGATGCTGAAATGATTGTTAGTGCTATTGAGGCAAGGGATAGCAAAATTGTTCTTTATTTTAAAAAGAATGAAATAGTCAAAAATGATCTGAATTCAGATTGGGTAAAAGAAGAGGTAGGAAGAACGGGTGTTGAGCCAGGCTTTTTCTAAAATAATCAGTCAGATAAAAGGAGGAAACGATATTATGAGGATTCCATTTTCACCGCCAGATATAACAGAAAAAGAAATTGAACATGTTTCAGAAGCATTAAGATCCGGATGGATTACAACTGGGCCTAAGACAAAAGAATTAGAGCGAGAGGTTGCAGATTTATGTGGAGTAAATCGTGCTGTTTGTCTTAATTCACAGACAGCATGTGCAGAAATGACCTTGCGTTTATTAGGAATCAAAGAGGGCGATGAAGTCATTACATGTGCGTATACATATACTGCAAGTGCGTCTGTAGTATGCCATGTAGGGGCAAAACTTATTTTAATTGATACTCAGAGAGATTGTCTTGAAATGGATTATGAGCAGTTGGAAAATGCGATTACTGAAAAAACAAAAGTAATTATTCCAGTAGATCTCGGTGGAGTGCCATGTGATTATGATAGGATTTTATCTATTGTAGAACGTAAGAAAGACTTATTCCATCCGGCAAATAAAATACAGAAAAGCATCGGCAGAGTGATTGTTATGGCAGATGCAGCACATGCTTTTGGTGCAACCTGGAAAGAGAAACCAGTTGGTAGCATTGCAGATTTTTCTAATTTCAGCTTCCATGCAGTTAAGAATTTTACAACTGCAGAAGGGGGTGCTGCTGTTTGGAAAGATATTGATGGAATTGATAACGAAGAAATTTATCATCAGTACCAGTTGTTATCACTTCATGGTCAGTCAAAAGATGCACTTGCGAAAACGCAGCTTGGGGCATGGGAGTATGACATCATTGGACCTTGGTTTAAATGTAATATGACGGATGTTGTAGCTGGAATCGGACTGGCACAGATGAAGAGATATAAAGGCTTGCTTGAACGTCGAAAAGAAATCATAGGAAAATATGATGCAGCATTTAAGCCAATCGGAATAGAGGTATTAAATCACTATACGGAAAACCACCAGTCATCTGGGCATTTGTATATAACAAGAGTTCCGGGAATTACGTTGGAGCAGAGGCATGAGATTATCGTGAAGATGGCAGAAGCAGGTGTTGCCTGCAATGTGCATTATAAGCCGTTGCCAATGATGACTGCATACAAAAATATGGGATTTGATATTAAAGATTATCCTAATGCATATAAAAGATTTGAAAATGAGATTACTTTACCGCTTCATACAAAACTTACAGATGAAGAAGTGGATTATGTGATCAAGCAGTTTAGTAGAATCGTGAAAGAATATATTTAAATGTGATAGAAGAAATAGGAGATACAGATGTTACGAGAATGGGAGAAATTACCAAAATTTATGCAGACGGAGGAAGTTCGTCCATATTATGACAGTTTAAAAAAGAAAAAAATTAGTTTGGCTTTAAAAAGAGGATTTGATGTATTTGCTGCATCTGTTATGCTCGTAACATTTTCTCCTGTATTAATTGCTATCTCAATTATGATTGTAAGAGATTCTAATGGAGGAGTGTTTTATCGTCAGGAGCGTGTTACACAATACGGAAGAAAATTCAAGATATTTAAATTCCGAACAATGGTTGCTAATGCAGATAAAATCGGCACCCAGGTTACCGTATCCAATGACAGTAGAGTTACGAGGGTAGGCGAAAAACTTCGTAAATATCGTTTGGATGAATTGCCGCAGTTAATAAATATTATTTTAGGCGATATGACGCTTGTAGGAACCAGACCGGAAAGTACGCATTATGTAAAGAAGTATACACCGGAAATGTATGCTACGTTGTTATTACCGGCGGGAGTTACATCTGAGGCAAGTATAAAATATAAAGATGAAGCAGAGTTATTGGATAAAGCTGATGATGTGGACAAAGTATATGTAGAAAAGGTTCTTCCGGAGAAGATGAAATACAATCTTGAAAGTATTAGGAAATTTAGTTTTATACATGATATAGGAACAATGATAAAAACAGTTTTTGCAGTGATTAGGTAGGGAGTGTATATGGAAAAAGGATTAGTATCAGTTATTACGCCAACATACAATTGTGCGAAGTTTATAGGGGAAACAATTGAATCTGTTCAGGCACAAACTTATCAGCAATGGGAAATGATCATTGTTGATGATTGCTCGACAGACAATACAAAAGAAATTGTCGATAAATATATAAAAGAAGATAGTAGAATAAAATATTTTTGCTTAGAAAATAACTCTGGAGCTGCCGTTGCAAGAACAAAAGCAATGGAGTTGGCAAATGGGGAATATATGGCTTTTTTGGATTCGGATGATATTTGGCCAGAAGAAAAATTGAAAAAGCAATTAGCATTTATGAAAAAGCATGATGTCGCATTTTCTTGTACAGCGTATGAACAAATTGATGAAAATGGGAAAGTGTTAAATAAAATTATAAAGACAGTACCAAAGGCTGATTATAATCGAGTGCTTTTAGATTGCCCGGTAGGAAATTCTACGGTTATGTACAACGTAGAAAAGATGGGGAAATTTGAAGTCCCTAATATTAGAAAACGAAACGATGATGCTTTGTGGCTTCAAATGTTAAAAAAAGAAAAATATATTTATGGTATGAGATCGGTACTTATGAAATACCGCATAAGACAAAATTCTATTTCAAGTAATAAATTTAAGGTAATTAAATATCATTGGATTTTATATAGAGATATAGAACATCTAAGCATAGCCAGAAGTGTTTTTCATATAGCATATTGGTGTGTGATTAAATTGCTAAAAATTAAGTAAGGAAATAAATATGAAAATATCAGTATTAGTTCCTACGTTAGGAACAAGAGAAAAGGAAATTAGACGATTATTAGAAACACTGGAAAAACAGTCATATAAAGACTTTGAAATTATATTTGTAACGCAGGATAATCATGAAATTGTAAAAGATATAATTTATAAATATAGTAATTTGGATATAAAGCAAATTGAAATGAGTGTAAAAGGATTATCACGAGCTAGAAATAGAGGATTAGAGCAGGCATCAGGCGAGATAGTAGTATTATCTGATGATGATTGTTGGTATCCTGCAAATGCATTTGAAATTGTTGTAAATGCATTTAAAAAAAGACAATGTGCTAAAATTGTATTATCACAGATTTTTGATCCGGAAAAAAATATTCCATATAAAAATTATACTTCCGACGAAGAGTATGTAAGAAACAAATTACAGCTCATGTCAAAATCGTCTATTGAAGTTGCATTTAAGAAAGATTTAGTGATGAATAAAAAATTTGATGAACGTTTAGGTTTGGGAAGCGAATTTGTATGTGGAGAAGAAGTGGATTTCCTTTTAAGTAATTATGAAAAAAATGCAATCTTTTATATACCAGAGGTAACGGTTTATCATAAAAAGAAAGAAAATGGTAGTAGCAACAAACAAATTATTGCTAAAGGGGCAATTTATGGAAAGAATTTTAATATATTTATTTGTGTATTAGTTTTACTTAGAGATTTGATGTTAAAAAAAGAAAATAATTTTAAATACTTTTTTGAGGGATATAATGAATATTTTAAAAGAACAAATTAAACTGTCAGTAGCTTATCCTGGATGGCGTTCGGCAATAAAAAAATTAAAATCAAATAAAAATAAAAAGATTTTTTTGTTTGGAACACCTATGCATGGTAATTTGGGGGATCATGCAATCGCAATCCAAGAACAATATTTTTTTGAAGATTTTTTCCCGGATTATGAATATTTTGAAATATTGATGCCTATGTATCATACACAAAAAAAAATAATAAAAAATACAGTAACACCTGAAGATTTAGTTGTAATTTCGGGTGGTGGATGGATGGGAAATTTATGGATACATAATGAATGTGTTATACGTGAGATTGTGCAGAACTACCCAAATAATAAGATTATTATTCTTCCACAAACAGTATATTATACTTCAGACGAACTGGGAGAGAAGGAATACAGAATAACAAATGAAATATTAAAAAAACATAGTAATTTACATATATTTGTAAGAGAAAGGAAGTCTTACAATTTTATAAAACAAAAATTTGAATTTACAGGAAACTCAGATGTATATTTAGTGCCAGATATGGTTTTGTATGGGAAAAATATAATAACAAAGGGAAAATGTACTGGACATGAGAAAGTGATAAATGTATGCATTCGAGAGGATTGCGAATCTGAGCAAGAAAATATTGATGATTTTTATGAAAAAATAAAACAAAACTATAATATTAGAAAGGTTAGTACTGTTATAAAATCGCCAGTTGTTTTAAGAAAGCGAATAGGCGAGTTGCAAAAGTCGTGGGAAACTTTTGCAAATGCGGAAATTACTATAACAGACCGTTTACATGCAATGCTGTTTTCTGTATTAAATGGGACTCCATGCATTGTTTTAAATAATAAAACTGGTAAAGTTTTTGGAGTGGCAGATTGGCTTGATGATACAAATATGATTGTAAAAGCTAATTCGCTAAGTGAAGTGCTTGAAAAATTAAAGAGAACAACTATATGGGAACATAAAAAATATGATAGAGAAAAATTGCTAAACTATTTTGAAAAAATGGCAGAGGTAATACGAAAGGATTAAATATGGAAATTAAAAGATTGTTAGTTATCAATGTACCAATTAAGAATTGTAATCTTAAATGTGAATATTGTTATATTTCAGCATTGAAAGAAAATGAAAAAGGAGCAGCTAAATTTTTATATACTCCAGAGCATGTTGGCAAATGTCTTTCAAAAGAGAGGTTAGGAGGCCCTTGTATTATAAATCTAACGGGAGGAGGAGAAACTCTTATTCCGAAAGAAATGCCGCAATATATTTACCAATTATTATTACAAGGACATTTTTTAGAGGTTGTAACAAATGGAACATTGACAAGTCGATTTGATGAAATTGCTGAGTTCCCAAGAAATTTGTTAGAGCATTTGGAGTTCAAATTCTCTTTCCACTATGCAGAGTTAAAGAAAAAAGGATGGATAGATAGATACTTTTCAAATGTGAAAAAGATGTGGGAAAAGGGATGTTCGTTTACTGTTGAGTTAATGCCTTATGATGGATTGATTGATGATATTGATGAAATTATAAATCTTTGTAAATCAGAACTAGGAGCAGCATGTCAAATTACAGTAGGACGAAATGATTTGACTGAGAAAAAAGATCTTTTGACATCTATGTCAAGAAAAGAGTATGAGTCTGTTTGGAGAAAATTTGATTCTACAATGTTTGATTTCAAATTGGATATTTTTCAGAAAAAAATAGATGATTTTTGTTATGCGGGAGCTTGGACTTTGTACGTTGATTTGGGAACTGGGGCTGCTAAGCCATGTTATGGACAGCTTAGTAATCAAAATATATTTAAAAATCCTGAACAACCAATAATCTTTAATCCAGTGGGAAAACATTGCAGACAGCCATATTGTTATAATGGTCATGCATTTTTAACCTTGGGAGTAGTTCCAGAATTAGAAACACCAACATACGCTGACATTCGTAACAGAGTATGTGAAGATGGTAGAGAATGGTTATCGAAAGAAGTTAAAGATGCATTTTCACAAAAATTAGCTGATAACAATGAAGTATGGGATGAAAAGAAAAAGAATAGTTATGAAAGAAAGTATCCGTTTATATTTTTCAAAACGGCATTATATGACTGGAAAGAAATATATAATAAAGTTATAAGAAAACGCAAGAAATAAGGTGCGATATGAGTAATGGACAAAGAAATATAAAACAGAAAAGTACAATACTTGCAATTATATTGGTGATATATATTTATGTTCCATACTTTGCGAATATTTTAGAAAACACTTTTAAAATTTCATCGTTATATGAATATATAATTTATATGATGCTTGCGATAATAGCAATAGGAACGACAATGAGCATGAATAAACGTGTGCTTACATTTTTGTTTGTTTTTTGTTCTGCGATAATCATTAATTATATAGTAGTGCCTTATCGGTATTATGTATTTATAGAAGGTATACAAGCGTTGGTTGGCATAGCAGTTCCATGTTTGTGTGTTTCAAATAATATATTTGATTTAAGAATATTTGTTGAAAAATGGTGGAAATTTTCTAAATTAAATTTACCGTTGGTATTAGTTGCAGTTGTCTTACTTAAACAAGGGCTAGTGCATTATTCAATATTTACAAGTATATGTGTACCAAATGTATTTATTGGTTCTTACATGGTACTTCAGGGAATTGAAAAAAGAAAATGGTTATATATTAATGTTGCCATTAATATTCTTGTGACTGCTGTTTTGGGTGGACGTATGTCTGCAGTAATATCAGCGTGCATGATTTTATTTGCATATGTATATTCAGGTAAAATAAAGTTATGGAAGAAACTAATAATTATTGTAGGACTGGTAGTATCGGCATATATTTTGCTAAACAATTTAATAGATATTTTATATTGGGTAAGCCAAAAACTAGCACAATATGGAATGCAATCTCGAAGTGTTACTTTGTTGATAAATCAAATAAAAAGCAATGAGATATACTTGACCAACAGAGATTATATTTATACGGCATGTGTAGAGTATATAAGAGGTAGAGTCGGTTTGCCAGGAGGATTTGGAATTCCGCTATATATTACTTCGGGTGAATATTATTATGCACATAATGTCGTTTTGCAATTCTTGACATTTTTCGGAATATGGGGAACTATCATTATTCTTGGAATTACATTGATTCGTGCAAGAACGATAAAGTATATTGCACCTTTAAAGTGTAAAAAATTTATGTATTTTATGTTGCTATGTTATATAGGCATCGGAATGACAGGATCGAGTATATGGATTCATTATTTATCAACTATTTTTATTGCTATTTTCTTTTTTGGAAATAGTAAGATTTATCAGTCAATAGAAGTGAGTTAGATATGAAACTTTTTCTTAAAAAAATCATAAAAAAATATAGAGATATGTCAGTAGAAATGAAAGCTGCGTCTTGGTATGCAGTGGGAAATATAATACAAAAAATTGCGCCTTGGTTGGTAATGATTATACTGACGCATTACTTAGCTACTGAGGAATATGGAATATATAGTATATTTATGTCCTGGCTAGAAATATTTGAGATTATTATAACATTGAGAATATACAGCAATGGTTATGTTGCAGGATTGGTAAGGGACGATGAAAACAGGACAATATATACAGCAACTATGCAATCATTGAGTATTGTATTGATTGTGATTTGGACATTAATGTATTTAATGTTTCACAAGGGTATTAATTATATTACTGGAATAAGTACTCCGTTAAGTATACTGATGATATGTTCTTTTATAGGAACTATCAGTTTCGGATTGTGGTCATCAAGACAAAGAGTTGATAACCAATATAAGAAAATGTTATTTGCAATAATTGTATATGGTCTTATCGGACCTATCGTTGGTGCATTAACTGTTTTTCTTAATTTAGATAATCCTATATTTTATGTTATAGCTACAAGGACAGTAATCCAGTTAGGGGTTGCAATTCCGTTTTTTATATCAAATTATAAAGGTACATCCACACTATGGAAAAAAGACTATGCAATAGATGCATTGAAATATAATTTGCCATTGATGCCATATTACTTATCGATGATATTATTAAATCATTCGGATCGTTTAATGATACAAAAAATTGATGGTTATGAAGATGCTGCTTTATATAGTGTATCATATAGTGCAGCTATGGTCATCTTTGTTATAAGTGGTGCGTTGAATTTATCTTTACAGGCATGGCTGTTTAAGGAATTAAAGTTAAAGGATTCGTCGAAAGATAAAAGTAAATTGATAACAGTCGGGACAATTATAGTTGCTTTTTGCGCTATTGCGGAAATTGTGATGGCTCCAGAAATAATTTTGATTTTAGGAGGGAAAAAATATTTAAAGGCAATATGGGTTATGCCACCATTAGCAATTAGTGTTATTGTTATGTATATATATCAACAATATGTAAATATCTTGTTCTACTATAAAAAGACGAAATTTATTTTGTTTGCGTCAGTATTTGCAGCAGTGTGTAATATAATTTTAAATGCTATTTTTATTCCGATTTTTGGATATGTTGCTGGTGGATATACGTCATTAGTAAGCTATTTAATAGTCATGATTTTATATTTTGTATTAGCAAGAAAAGAATGTATTGATAATGAGATACAAATGAAAAATTATTTTAATACAAAATTGCAAATGACAATACTTATAGGTACGAGTATTGTGGCATTGTCTATGGTTGCTGTATATAAAAATGCAGTTGCTAGATATTTGTTGGCTTTAATGATGTTTGTATTGTTGGTTGCAACAAGGAAAAAATGGATACCAGAACTGAGAAAAGGAAAGAAAGTATGAAGAAGAAAAAACGATTAATTTTTATGTTATTTTTTCTCATAATATTTTTTACAGTAGGATATATAATTTTACCACGCATTAGAGTAAAAATTGAACAAGAGAAATGTGACAAAATATATGCAAATAAAATATTAAAGTTGCCGGACAAAGAAAAAGCTAATGTAGGATTTACGTGTACAGGGCTTTATTGGGATAAAGAAGAAGAGTGTTTTTTTATAGGGAATGCAGGTAAATATAAGCCTAATGATAAAACTTTCCAGGCTTCTATCGAAATAGTTGAAAAGGATTTTTCGGCTATTAAAGGAGATATACCTTGTTATTTAAAATTTGAGAATATGAGAGATATACAAGGAGTTACTAAGTCAACAGATGGAACTATCTGGTTATGTTCTTATGGAGAAAACAAAGTTCGCCATATAGACGAAAAAGGAAATGAATTAGGAAATTTTGATATAAAAGAACCATCTGGCATTGCAAATGATAGTAAGAGTAACACGCTTTGGATTTTGACGAATAATTATTTATATAATTGTTCATATGATGGCGTAGTACAAAAATCAATTAAAATACATATAAAAGGACAAGATCAATTGTTTTTAGACGAAAAAAATGATTTGATATATTTTTCAGCAGGTGCAGACTATCATGGAGATAGCTATATTTATACAGTTGACTTAAAAACAAGTAAAGTTAAACCATTATATGTATTGAAAGATTCATATGCAATTGAAGGGATTACGATTGTTGATGATGTATTGTATGTGCTAAATGATGGTTATTATCATGACGCTGAAACGCCAATCAATCAAGTTAATATGTATTTTTTAAATAAGATGCAAACCAAAGAAAATTATCAGTAAATGGGGGGAATATAATGAAAATAGCAGTAGCAGGAACAGGATATGTAGGACTTTCTATTGCCACATTATTATCTCAAAATCATGAGGTAATGGCAGTAGATATTGTTCCGGAAAAGGTAGAGAAGATTAATAAAAGGATTAGCCCGATTCAGGATGAGTATATTGAAAAATATTTAAAGGAAAAAGAGTTAAATCTGACGGCTACATTAGATGCTGAATCTGCATATAAAGATGCGGATTTTGTAGTTATTGCTGCACCTACAAACTATGACAGCAAGAAAAATTTCTTTGATACGTCAGCAGTAGAAGCTGTGATTAAACTGGTTATTGAATATAATCCAGATGCAATTATGGTAATTAAGTCTACAATTCCGGTAGGGTATACTGCAAGCATTAGAGAGAAATTTCACTGTGATAATATTATCTTCAGTCCGGAATTTTTACGAGAGTCAAAAGCATTATATGATAATCTGTACCCATCCAGAATTATTGTGGGAACAGATGTTGAAAATGCTAGACTTGTAAAAGCTGCGAATACGTTTGCTGGATTGTTACAGGAGGGTGCAATTAAAGAAAATATTGATACCTTGATAATGGGATTTACAGAAGCAGAAGCAGTGAAATTATTTGCTAATACATATTTGGCTCTCAGAGTTTCATATTTTAATGAGCTTGATACTTATGCAGAAATGAAAGGATTGAACACACAACAGATTATTAATGGTGTGTGCCTTGATCCTAGAATCGGCTCTCATTATAACAATCCGTCATTTGGATATGGTGGATATTGCTTACCGAAAGACACAAAACAGCTTCTGGCAAATTATGCAGATGTTCCTCAGAATATGATGTCTGCAATCGTTGAGTCTAATAGAACAAGGAAAGATTTCATAGCAGATCGTGTTTTACAGAAAGCAGGATATTACGCTTATGGAGATGAGAATACATACGATGCCTCTATGGAAAAAGAGGTTGTAATTGGTGTATATCGCCTTACTATGAAATCAAATTCAGATAATTTCCGCCAGTCCTCTATACAGGGAGTTATGAAGAGAATCAAAGCTAAAGGGGCATCTGTGATTATTTATGAACCAACATTGGAGGATGGAAGTACTTTCTTTGGAAGCAAGGTTGTGAATGATCTGGACAAATTTAAAGAACAGAGCCAGGCAATTATCGCAAATAGATACGATAGTTGTTTGGATGATGTACAGGATAAAGTATATACAAGGGATATTTTTAAAAGAGATTAAAAATGTAATAAGGGGAGAATATTAATAAAGATATTCTCAAATAAAGGAGAATACAGTTTTTATGTGTGGAATAGTTGGTTTTACTGGAACACAGCAGGCAGCACCTATTTTATTAAGCGGTCTGTCTAAATTAGAGTACCGAGGGTACGATTCGGCTGGGATCGCTGTGCGAGATGGGGAGCGTCTGGCACAGGTGGTTAAAGCCAAGGGAAGATTAAGCAATCTGGTTGAAAAAACAGATGAAGGAAAAGCATTGTTAGGAACATGCGGAATCGGTCATACACGTTGGGCAACACATGGCGAGCCAAGTCAGATTAATGCACATCCGCATGTATCTGGAAATTGTACAAGATCAGGTTCTGGAGAAGTAGAATCAGAAGTGGTTGGAGTACATAATGGCATTATCGAAAATTATACGGAACTTAAAGAAAAATTATTAAAGCATGGTTATACTTTTTACAGTCAGACTGATACAGAGGTAGTAATCAAACTGGTGGACTACTATTATAAGAAGTATAATCTCGGACCGATTGATGCGATTGCCAAAACGATGGTTCGTGTGCGTGGTTCCTATGCTCTGGAACTTATGTTCAAAGATTATCCGGGAGAAATTTGGGTAGCAAGAAAAGACAGTCCAATGATTATTGGAGTAACAGACGGCGAAACCTATGTAGCTTCTGATGTTCCGGCTATTCTGAAATACACCAGAAATGTTTATTATATTGGTAATCTGGAGTTTGCCAGATTGACACCTGGAGAAGCTCATTTCTTTAACCTTGATGGGGATGAGATTGAAAAGCAGACAACAGAAATTAAGTGGGATGCCGAGGCAGCAGAAAAAGCAGGATTTGAACACTTTATGATGAAAGAAATCCATGAACAGCCGAAAGCAGTTCAGGATACTTTGGGTTCTGTTATAAAAAATAATTGTATTGATTTAACATCAGTTGAGATTACAGAAGAAGAAATTCAGAAGTTTGAACAGATGTATATTGTTGCATGTGGTTCAGCTTGGCATGTTGGAATGGCAGCGCAGTATGTGATTGAGGATTTAGTGGATGTTCCGGTAAGAGTGGAGCTTGCATCTGAATTTAGATACAGGAAAATGTCAACAAATAAAAATTCGTTGGTTATTGTCATCAGCCAGTCAGGAGAAACAGCGGATACTTTAGCAGCTTTGCGTTTGGCAAAGGAAAAAGGTATAACAACTTTGGCAATCGTAAATGTGGTTGGCAGCAGTATTGCTCGTGAGGCAGATAAAGTGTTCTATACGCTTGCTGGCCCGGAAATATCAGTAGCAACGACAAAGGCTTATAGTGCCCAGCTTGTAGCAATATATTGTCTTGCTGTTCAATTTGCCAAAGTTAGAAACACCATTACAGAAGAGCAGTATGGCAATTACATTACTGAGTTATTGACGATTCCGGATAAGATTCAGAAAATCTTGCAGGATAAAGAAAGACTTCAATGGTTTGCTGCGAAATATGCGAATGCTCATGATGTGTTTTTTGTGGGCAGAGGAATTGATTATGCAATTTCTCTGGAAGGCAGTTTAAAGCTGAAAGAAATTTCTTACATTCATTCTGAAGCATATGCAGCCGGGGAATTAAAGCATGGTACGATCAGTTTGATCGAGCCAGGAACATTAGTAATTGGTGTATTGACACAGAGTGATCTTTACGAGAAAACCATCAGTAATATGTTGGAGTGCAAGAGTCGTGGTGCGTATTTGATGGGATTGACAACATATGGAAAATATGAGATTGAAGATCAGGTAAATTTTGCAGTTTACGTTCCGAAGATAGATGAACACTTTGTGGGAAGTTTGGCAGTTGTTCCGTTGCAGTTAATGGGATATTATGTCAGCGTGGCTAAAGGGTTAGATGTAGACAAGCCTAGAAATCTGGCAAAAAGTGTTACTGTAGAATAACGCTGAAGCATGGCACTATTAGTCTCATTGAGGACACGGCACTCTTGTGATCGGTGTGCTCACCCAGTCTGAGCTTTATGAAAAAACCATTTCCAATATGGTAGAGTGCAAAAGCCGCGGAGCTTATCTCATGGGGCTGACTACCTATGGAAATTATAATATTGAAGATACTGCTTCCTTTACCGTTTATGTTCCAAAGACAGAGGAGTGCTTTGCCACAAGCCTTGCGGTGATTCCGTTACAGCTTATGGGATATTACGTAAGCGTGGCAAAGGGACTTGACGTGGATAAGCCGAGAAATCTTGCAAAGAGCGTTACAGTAGAGTAAATTTGCAGCAGTCTTATGAGTGCGGTGAGCAGAAACGGCAGATGTTTTTCGGGGGAAAAACAACAGGATGAGGTTATAAAAATGGGAAAATATTTTGGTACAGATGGCTTCCGTGGAGAGGCAAATGAAAACCTGACAGCAGATCATGCATATAAAGTAGGCCGTTTTCTCGGCTGGTATTACGGAGAACTGAAACGTCAGAACGGTGATGACACTCCGGCACGTATCATAATAGGAAAGGATACCCGCCGTTCCAGCTATATGTTCGAGTATACACTGGTTGGCGGACTGGTGGCTTCCGGTGCAGATGCATATCTTCTCCATGTCACGACCACACCTTCTGTGGCTTATGTGGCAAGAGTGGATGAATTTGACTGCGGTATTATGATCTCCGCAAGCCATAATCCATATTTCGACAATGGAATCAAGCTGATCAACGGAAACGGGGAGAAGATGGACGAGGAGACCATTTCTCTTGTGGAAGCCTATCTGGATGGAAATCTGGAAGTCTTCGGGCAGAAATGGGAGGAGATTCCTTTTGCAAAGAAGGAAAAAATCGGCTGTACAGTAGACTATGTTTCCGGAAGAAACCGTTACATAGGTTATCTGATCTCTCTGGGTGTCTATTCCTTCCGCGGCGTGAAGGTGGCGCTGGACTGTGCCAACGGAAGCTCCTGGAACATTGCCAAGGCTGTTTTTGACGCTCTCGGCGCCAAAACCTACGTGATCAATGCCCAGCCGGATGGCACTAACATCAACAACAATGCTGGTTCTACCCATATCGGGGGACTGCAGAAATATGTGGTGGAGAATGGAATGGACGTGGGTTTTGCCTATGATGGGGATGCGGACCGTTGTCTTTGTGTGGATGAAAAGGGCAATGTGATCACAGGTGACCACATTCTGTACATCTACGGAAAATACATGAAAGAGCGCGGCAAGCTTCTGACCAATACAGTTGTTACCACCGTCATGTCCAACTTCGGTTTGTACAAGGCCTTTGATGAGCTTGGAATTGACTACGCGAAAACAGCCGTTGGAGACAAATATGTATATGAGTACATGATGAAAAACGGCTGCCGCATCGGCGGTGAGCAGAGCGGGCATATTATTTTCAGCAAATACGCCAGCACAGGGGATGGAATTCTTACCAGTCTGAAGATTATGGAAGTTATGATGGCGAGAAAGAAAAAGCTCAGCGAACTGGCAGAAGGATTTACCGTTTATCCACAGGTGCTCACAAACGTGAGAGTGACCGATAAGAAGGCTGCGCAGGATGATGCAGATGTGCAGGCTGCGGTGAAGAAGGTTACAGAGGAACTGGGCGATACTGGCAGGATCCTGGTACGTGAATCCGGAACGGAACCGGTTGTGCGTGTAATGGTGGAAGCGGAGAGCGAAGAAATCTGCCAGAAGTATGTGGATATGGTTGTGAATGTAATTAAAGAAAATGGGTATGTGGCCGGATAAGGGCTGGATGCCGTGGATGCTGCCGCCCGGCGTGTGCCGGGCGGTGGTGGTGTGTATAAGATAAGTTATAATATAATAATTTCGTATAGAATATTTAGAGATTAAATTGTTATAAGTTTGCAGCATCTGAATGTCGAGTAAAAGCAAAATCTACTTGACATTCGATCTATGTCTGTTTATTATTTAAATAAAATAATTAGAAGGAGCAGGAGTGATGAATAGTAGAGAGCGGATAGAATTGTTTCTTTGCAATATTAAAGAGAATACTGTAATTGAAGCAAGCCGTATATATACTTTCTTGGCAGATGACATGACAGAAGCAGCATTTTATAAAACACTTGAACGCTTCTGCCAAAGTGGTTCACTTGTCCATTTGACTAAAGGGTTATATTATAAGCCGAAGAAATCCAGATTTGGAATTGTTCCGATCAGAGAGCAGGATATTGTTACTCATTACATTGGGAATCAGAAGGGATTGGTTGTAGGCTATAAACTGTATAATGAGAAAGGACTTACTACACAAATAAGTAAGCAGACGGAAGTTTTTTCAAATCATGTGCCAGGGCAAAGGAAAACAATTCAGAATGTGGTTGTAAAAAATATCTCTTGTGATCTGAATGAAGAGCGCGTAGCAGTAATTGAAACTCTGGAGATTCTTCAAAATTATTCTAAGATAGAAGATGTAAACAAAAAAGCGCTGATTACTTATATGGAGAAGTTTGCACAGTCTTATTCTGATAAAGCTGCGGTCTATGTCCTGGAGCATATGAAATATAAAAAGGCAACAATTGCTTTTTTGGAATCCTTTTTGGAGTATCTAAATGTTAATAACTCATTAAAACAATTTTTATCATCAATGTCTGTTTATGCAATTCCAACCATGGAGGAAATATATGAGACTGCATGAGAATGAAGAGGATTTTCGAGATCTTTGTAGTATAACAGCTGGATACATTGGCATTCCAGAAGACGCTGTTAGAAGAGATTATTACATTGTGAGTATGCTTCAAAAACTTGAGAAGAGTGAGTTTGCAGACTGTTGTGTGTTCAAAGGTGGAACTTCACTTAGTAAATGCTATCCAGGCTCAATCGAACGGTTTTCAGAAGATATAGATTTGACATTTTTGGCTTCTGGTTTGTCTAAAAAGCAGTATGATAAAAGTTTAAAGAAGATAGAGAAGATAATGACAAACACTTATAAAGTGGAAATTATCCCAGAAGAGCGAAACGATAGGAATAAAAGCTCTTATGTTTTCTTTGGTAATAATGATAATATTAAAGTGAAATTGGAAATTGGCTCTAGTGTTAGACCAGATCCATATTCTAAAAGAGTATTGAAGACATATATTCAAGAATACCTGGAAAAACAGGAAATGGAAGATGTTATAGCTGAATATGAATTAAAAGAAGTGGTAATAAATGTGTTGGCTATTGAACGTACATTTCTTGATAAGGTGATGTCAGTTAAAAGACATGCAATATGTGGAACATTAGGAAATAAAGTACGTCATATTTATGATGTTACCAGACTTTTTCAGCGCGAGGATATTCAGGAATTTTTAAAAGCATCGGAAGAGCTAAAATCCCTTTTAAGAAAAACAAAGGATACAGATAGTTACTATCTGCAGAAAAGAAATATTTCCGAAGAATATGATCCTACTGGGAAATATGATTTTAACTCATGGAAAGAATACTTTAATGAATCAATACAAAGACGTTATGAAACTTTGCATGAGGATTTGCTGTATACTGATCAGAAACAGAATTTTGAAGATGCAGTAAATACATTCGAGGAGATTAACAGGATATTTGCTGCGATTGATGAATGAAATAAAAAAGTTTTTTGAAGGAAGAAGAAACATATTGTTTGGAGAAAATATCTTGATATATTTTTATAATATGGAAAAAGAGGACTAATGGTATTATTATGAGAGAATTTGTAGAAAAATGGGAGGTTCTTATAACTGTAATTATTTCTATTACAAGTATTTTTTGGCTACCAAAGCGAACGAGATGACATTTCCAATGCATGCACAGGCAATAGAATCCTGACTAGCTTGAAAATCATGGAAGTTATAATAACGAGAAAGAAGCTTAGTGAACTGGCATAAGGGTTTACGGTGTATCCGCAGGTGCTTACCAATGTGAGAGTAACCGATAAGAAGGCCGCACAGGACGATGTGGACGTGCAGGCAGCGGTGAAGAAGGTTACAGAAGAGCTGGGAGATATCGGCAGGATCCTGGTCCGCGAGTCCGGAACAGAGTCGGTGGTACACGTTATGGTGGAAACGGAAAGTGATGGATTCGAGCTATAAGATATAAAGTTAGGAAATTCGGATGAGACAGAATAGTAAAAATAATTAGGAGAGATAGGGGAGAAGGTATATGGTAGAAGCTTTACTTAAAGAAGTAGTATCTGCAGGTCGCACTGAAATTATATTGGCGGCAGGAGAACATTTGGCTGGTAAAATTAAAGCCGGTTATGACATAAAGAAATTGTTTGTTGAAACTGGGGAGTTTTTTATTGATTTTGAACCACAAGCAGAGCAATTATTTGAAGATTTGGCGTTAGTTTTTTCTAAAGAAAATATGACTAAATTGGCAAATGAGATGAAAGGAGATTCTGGCTATACTCTTAAAAAAAGTTTGCTTGATTCAATTATAAGATTGATGAACAAATATGATATTCCTAGAGAGCAGGCAATTTTATACGCTAATGAATTTCTTTTTGCTGTTCTGGGACAATTACCTGAAGTAGCACCGAAACAGTATGATAGATATTTTCAGAGTGAATGGAGAGAGGAACAGGAAAAGACACTAAATGATAGAAGTTAGTGTTGCAAACCTCTTGATATCTAGTTATAGTTGTGGGTCAGCAATAGAATCCGGATGGCGTTATCCAAGGAGAATATCATGAAGCATAAAACAACTTGTTTCTAATAGTAAATTCCAGTTTTGAAGAACTTTGCAAAACTAACTTCCATAAAAATCATGATATTTTGATTTGCCAGAATTTACTTTTGCAAGCGATTAGCTAAATCAGAACTTAAACTTGCAAACTGGAAGCAAGGTATTAAATATGTTTTCTTTCTTAAATTTGAAGAGGTAGTATTAGATATATTAGAGGAGGGACGTGCTGCTGGAAAATCTGAAGGAATCCAGATTGGCGCAGAGCATGAGCAGCGACTTACCAAAGGATGCTGATTTGGTGGAACGGGCTGTTGATATTAAAGCATGGTATGATGGCTACCATTTTGGTGATTTTGATGTATATTGCCCCTGGGATGTGATGAATTATCTGCTGGAATTGCAGCGTGATCCAAAGGCAACCCCTATCAGCTATTGGAAAAATACCAGTGACAATGCGATCATTCGCTCTTTTATACAATCATCCACTGTATAGTTCTGGTATGAAGATCTATAGTGCTGCGTCAGAAAAAAATCTCGAAATTTTTAGATAAAAACAGACAGATAAAACTTGTGAAGCTCCTGTTTCCGTGCTATTATGAGCATAGAAATTTGAAGCAGCAAACAGCTGCGAAAATAAAGGAAAGATGTGAGAGAAAATGAAGGAAACAATACAGGACGTACTTCAGCTGATTTTACAGGCCGATGATATCAAATATGTAAAAAATAGCGGTATATTGAATTATGGACTGGATTTGAAACAGGTGGTGGAACGTGAAATTGAATTGTCTGTTTGCAAGGATGATAAGGAAATATTGCTTGCGATGAATTATGACATAGAGCAATGCTCTGTTCAATTTCAGATTGTAGACTGCACGGAGGAAGAGGAGAAGAAGATTATAGATCTGGATTTTGCTTTAAACGGCGCCGAAGCTACGGTGGATTTTACAAAAGCGCTTAATTTATATTTGTTAAGTATCGGTTATATTGATGAAGGCGACCTGGAAGAGTATCGTCAGAAGGTCAGCCGCCTGAGCTGAGGATAATATGTGAGGCGAAAATCAGTAACAATGAAAAAACAGCTCCCTGCGTGGTCAGAGAGCTGTTTTTTATTATACACCAGGATTATTTAACTGTAACGGTGATATATTTGTTTACTGTCTTGTAGTTTTTAGCTTTAACAGTAACTTTTACCTGATAGGTACCTTTCTTGGTTCCCTTAGCAACTACGATCTTACCGTTTTTGTTAACTTTGATCTTGGAGTTGTTTGTTGTGTAAGAAATTTTACCAGTTTTCTTAGTTACTTTGATAGCTTTCTTAAGAGTCTTGCTGCTCTTCTTAACTGCAGAAGCCTTTACAGTATACTTGTCAGTAGACTTTAAGGTAACCTTCTGAGTTTTAGCTTTGATCTTGTAAGTAAGAGTCTGTGTATATCCGGCATATTTTCCTTTACCGATGATGGTAACTTTGTATGTTCCGGCATTCTTACATGTTTTAACTTTTACTGTGTAGTATTTAGCCTTGATTGTTTTTCCAGCTTCATTCTTAACTACAACCTTTGGCTGCTGTTTCTTACCAGTGTAAGTTACAGTTTTCTTGGTAAGAGAAGCATTGAAAGATGTTTTTACAGGTGAATCTGCTGCAAAAACAGTAGTGCTGATGAGAAGCATCATTACTGCAGCCAGGATGGTTACAGCTACTTTTTTGAATGATTTCATTGGTAACACCCTCTATTTCTTAATTTAATGTATTTAATAAACGGTCTCCCCACGCAGACCCGTTTATCCGGAAGTTGGATTGCTGTGAATAAAGTTCACAGCCGGTAAAAATAGTACAAACGGTTATTTTCCGGTAGAATTCTTATCTGTGGCAGCGGAGTCAGAGCTGTTTTTCTTATCCTTAGGCTCATAACCATAGCCGTATCCATAACCATAACCGTATTTTCCATAGCCATACTTGCCATAAGCACGTCCCTTTACATCGGCACGGTTCAGGACTGTACCCAGGAGCTTGCAGCCAGACTGCTGGATCTCATAAAGAGACTGCTTGATCAGAGTACGCGGTGTAGTACCGGCACGTACAACCAGAACTGCGCCGTCGCACAGAGAAGCGATAAGTGCTCCATCTGCTACACTGCCAAGCGGCGGGGAATCTATAATAACAAAACGATAATTCTCTGAAAGAGTATTCAGAAGCTCTTTGAAACGAACGTCTTCCAGAAGAGCGGAAGGATTCTCAAGGAGCTGTGTACACGGAACCATATAGCCGTTTGGAATATTGGTACTATATACAACGTCTTCATATTCTGCCATACCGGAAAGATAATGGTTCAGTCCCATAGTAGTGTCATCGTCATAGTCCATCTGAAAACGTGTTTTCATAACGGATTTACGAAGGTCAACGTCTACCAGAACAGTGGGAAATCCTGCTTCTGCAAGCATTTTCCACAGGTAGGAGGAAATGGTACTCTTACCTTCATTAGGCTGGCAGCTGGTCAAAAGGATCTTGCGGGTATTTTTACCGCAGAATTTAATATTAATACGAAGTCGGTTCATCGCTTCGGAAACTGCATAGGGCAGCTCCGGAAGGTTTACATTAAGCTGGTTCATTATTTCTTACGACCTCTCTTTCTGCCGCGTCTGCGGTGCTGCTCCTCATCCAGATCGATTACCTGATCGCTGTCAGGGATTGTGGTAAGAGGTACCAGCCCAAAATATTTTTCCATATCATCTGCAGTATGGATGGTGTCATCCATCAGATATTTTACAATAAAGAATGCTGCACAGATGAGAAGTCCAAGCAGAGCACCGATCATGGTGAATTTGGTATAGCTTGGAGCTACTTTACTCTCAGGAAGCTTGGCATGCTGTGCCAGATTCGGAGCAAGTGTGCTCATGGTATCCGGGAGATAATCAATGGCTTCCTCAGCCATAGTTTCAGCCAGATCCATAGCCATCTGCGGATCGGTAGAAGTAGCGGTGATCTCCAGAATACGGGTATCGCTTGGGTTATTCAGTGAAAAAGCTTTAGCCAGTTCATCGGATGTGGCATCCAGATTCAGACGGTCAATGACACGGTTCAGTACCGGATAGCTGAGCATCAGCTGTTCATAATCTGCAGTCAGGGAAGTACCAAGATTCAGGTCACTTAAATTGACTACAGAATCGTCTGAGGCAGATACTACGTAAAGCTTGGTTGTGGATTCATAGGTAGGTGCGATAAAGAAAAAGGAATACGCACCCAGAAGTACAGCGCCTGCAATAAGACTGATCAGCAGATAACGCCATTTGTCTAACAAGACGTAGCCTAGATCCACAAGGTCGATTTCCACCTCGTCGTTTGTGAGTTCTTCGTTCATGTCGGGTCTCCTTAATTTTGTTTATTGTAGCTGTTCAGTATCTTCCTAGCTACGATTTATTTTCTAACAGGAAAATTATTTCTTTTCCTTATAAAAAAGCGAAAGGATCGCTTCCTGAAGGCTGTCCGGATCAGGAGTGAAAGTCTGCCAGCCATCCTCGTCGAAGTCGGCAGTTCCTTCTATAGATACTTTCTCCTCCTCTTTCTCATCGGAAAGAAGAAGGGCAAGACGGGAAAACTTCTTGGCACTGATGTTGGTAGTCATGTAGTCCTCAAGTGCATGATAAAGATCCAGCGGGAACGTCTTATCTTCACTGCATTTCGCCTGGAAAACAGGCTTGAAAGCTTCCTCGTACTGGGCCTGACGGCTCATTCGGTTCTCGTTCAGTCCGTCGGCAACGGTCTTGCGCTCACGGATGAAGCGTTCAGCGTCTTTACCGTGCAAGGTAACGGTCTGTCCCTTGATCAGTGTGTCACTGTCCGGGAAATCATCCTCGATGGTGACGGTGACACCGCCAACCATATCATTTACCACTTCGATGGCGCTCATGTTTACCATTGCAAAGCCATCGATCTTGTGACCTCCAAGGAGCGTGGAAACTGCATCCACAGTATTCTCTGCACGGGTCTCATGATCCAGGCTCATGGCGTGTGCCAGGGAAATCTGGCATTCTGTGGTATCTATGTAAGAACCGTCATCTGCAAGGCTTTTCACCGGAGTCATGGTGTTCCGGTCGATGGTGAGAAACTTGCAGGTGTCTGTGCTTCTGTCGCGGACAAGCACAAGCAGCACGTCGCACTGACCGGTACCGTCGTATTCCTTGATCTCGGTTACCTTATCCGGAGAATCAATTCCGGCGAAAAGGTAAGTCTCAAGATTCCCTTTCGGAACATAGGTAACACCTTTATAAGTGATCTGGTCAGTATCCTGTGTGGAAGAGGATGCACTCCGGTTCACAGCATGGCTGTTGGCAGAAGTGAGAACACCTGCAGCTGAGCCTATGCCAAGAACGCCAGCGGCAAGTCCTATGGCGAGATATTTTATTTTTTTATTTTTATTCTGTCTGGAAATTTGATTATGACGCATTGATTCCTTTCTGCAGACCGAGGTATACTTCGCAGCTGTTCACTCCGTTCACAGCAACACGCTCCGCGATGCACAGAAATCATGCTTTTGCATGATTTCGCGCCGCAATTCTCGGGCTTTCTGTGAGCCTTGCTCACAAAAAACACCTCGCGGAACATTCCCTGTGAACAGTAACGGAACAGTACCTGTAAACCGTCACTCTGAAAATTACATATTGACAAAACTTAGAATCTGTTATTTACTTCACATTATAAAATATCATATTGTATAAATATTATATTGCTTTACTACAATATGTACTGATTTTATCACGGTTTGATTTGGATATCAACCCGCTCTGTCATTTTTTGGCAAAATAAGGTGACGAAAAAAATCGTTTTCCTCTGGGATTTTTTGTGCTATACTTATACAACGTATAGATTTCAGAGGAAATTTACTGGAGGAAAAAATGGAAAATCGCGAACGATATAAGAGACTGATCATGTTTTTGGCGTCTGCGGTGATCATAGCTATTGAAACATTGCTTTTCGCCTATATCTGGTATAAATTTTATGCCCACAAGGAGGTCATCGGCAGACGCTTTGACAGAGGCAATCAGGTAGTCATTGGCCTGTATGTGCTGATGATATACTTCTTTTATAAAATTTACGGTGGTTTTAAGGTGGGTTATCTGCGGGTATTTGAAGTAATCTATTCCCAGATCCTGTCTGTGTGCTGCGTGAATTTTATTACCTATTTACAGTTGTGCCTGATCGGCCGCTGGCGTCTGGGAGAGCATCTGACACCTATGCTGGCTATGACGGGGATTGACCTGGTGATCGTTGTCATATGGGTGGTTGGTATGCGTTATGTGTACACCAGACTGTATCCGCCCAGACAGATGCTGATGATTTATGGCGGACGTAATCCGGGAGATTTAAGGAATAAGTTTGAGACCAGAGAGGATAAATATGCCATTAAAGAGATGGCATCCCTTTCCCTTGGCCTTGACGTGATCAAGGAGAAGATCAACGGATATAAAGCAGTTGTGATCGGGGATATCCCGTCCCACGAACGAAATCTTCTTCTGAAATACTGCTTTGAGAAGGATATCCGCTGTTATTCTATTCCGAAGCTTTCTGATATTATGCTCCGGAATGCAGACGATATTCATTTATTTGATACCACGCTTCTTCTTTCCAGAAACCTGCGTCTGACAGCAGAGCAGCTGTTTTTCAAAAGAATTGTGGATATTATATTTTCCCTGGCAGGGCTGGTGATCGCATCTCCGTTTATGATTCTGATCGCACTTGCTATTAAGCTTTATGATGGCGGTCCTGTTTTTTATAAGCAGCCGCGTCTTACGAAGGATAAGCAGATCTTTATGATCCTGAAATTCAGAAGCATGAAAATGGACTCTGAAGTGAAGGGTGCCCAGCTGGCGAAGAAAGAGGATGACAGGATCACACCGGTCGGGAAGCTTATCCGCCGGATCCATTTCGATGAGCTGCCACAGATTTTTAATATCCTGAAAGGTGATATGTCTCTGGTAGGCCCAAGACCGGAGCGGCCGGAAATTGCTGCACTGTATAGCGAGAGGATCCCTGAATTTGATTACCGCCTGAAAGTGAAGGCCGGACTTACCGGTTATGCCCAGGTTTATGGTAAATACAACACGACACCTTATGATAAGCTGAAACTGGATCTCACCTATATTGAGACCTATTCTCTGAAGCTGGATCTGAAGCTTTTGATGCTTACCTTCAAAATCCTTTTCCAGAAGGAAAATACAGAAGGGGTTGAGGCATGGCAGAAGACAGCTGGCCAGGAGAAAAACGAGGAGAATGATTAAGACTGAGACTGAGGAGGAAATTTTATGTGTGGAATTGTTGGTTATGTAGGAGATGAACAGGCGGCACCGATTTTGCTGACAGGCCTTTCCAAGCTGGAATACAGAGGCTATGATTCAGCAGGTATCGCAGTTCGAAACGAGGCAACTGATAAGATCGCAATCGTAAAGGCGAAAGGGCGTCTGAAAACTTTGATCGAGAAGACAGACGGCGGTTCAGCCGTACCTGGTACCTGCGGTATCGGTCATACCCGCTGGGCGACTCATGGAGAGCCTTCTGAGACAAATGCCCATCCTCATTGTACAGATGATAAGTCCGTAGTACTTGTTCATAATGGAATTATCGAGAATTATCAGGAGCTGAAGGCGAAGCTTCTTCGTTCCGGTTATACGTTCTATTCACAGACAGATACAGAAGTGGCTGTGAAGCTGGTAGATTACTACTATAAGAAAACCGGAACCCCGTTGGAAGCAATCTCCAGAGCAATGCTCCGTATCCGCGGTTCTTATGCATTTGGTGTTATTTTCAAGGACTATCCGGGCAAACTGTTTGCAGCCCGCAAGGACAGTCCGCTGATCATTGGAAAGAGCGAGAACGGAAGCCTTATCGCTTCTGATGTTCCTGCGATCCTGGATCAGACCAGAAGAGTTTATTATATCGGCAATCTTGAAATTGCGGAGCTTTCCCGTGATGAGATCCATTTCTACAATATCGACCGTGAAGAGATTGAGAAAGACGTTGTGGAGATCCAGTGGGATGCAGCTGCTGCTGAGAAGGGCGGCTATGAGCACTTTATGCTGAAAGAGATCCATGAGCAGCCGAAGGCTGTTCAGGACACCATTGGCGCTTATGTAAAAGAGGGACACATTGATTTTTCTGAGACAGGGCTTACAGATGAGAAGCTGGCTTCTCTTAAGAGAATCTATATCATCGCCTGCGGTTCTGCTTACCATGTTGGTATGGTTGGCAAATATGTGATCGAATCCATGGCGAAGATCCCGGTTGAGGTGGATGTGGCTTCTGAGTTCCGTTACCGTGATCCGATCCTTGTGGAGGATTCCATGGTGGTTATTATTTCCCAGTCCGGAGAGACCGCAGACAGCCTGGCTGCCCTTCGTCTTGCCAAGGATAGAAATGTTCCGGTACTTAGTGTAGTCAATGTTGTAGGCTCCAGCATTGCAAGAGAGAGCGATTATACGTTATATACTTATGCAGGACCTGAGATTTCTGTTGCCACCACCAAGGCTTACAGCACCCAGCTGATCGCTATGTATCTGCTGGCTATCCAGAGCGCTTTTGTCCAGGGAAAGCTTGAGGAGGGAAAAGTGACCCGTCTGCTTGCTGAGATGGAGACCCTGCCGGACAAGATCAGCCGTGTTCTGGATGATAAGGAGCGTATCCAGTGGTTTGCAAGCAAGTATGCAAATGCCCATGATATTTTCTTCATCGGACGAGGAATTGACTATGCTATCAGCATGGAAGGAAGCCTGAAGATGAAGGAAATCAGTTATATTCATTCTGAGGCTTACGCAGCAGGTGAGCTGAAGCACGGAACGATCAGCCTTGTAGAGGATGGTACTCTGGTGATCGGTGTGATGACCCAGAAGGATCTTTTTGAGAAGACACTGAGCAATATGGTTGAGGTAAAGAGCCGTGGTGCTTATCTGATGGGACTGACCAGCTATGGCAATTACAGTATTGAGGATACCGCTGATTTCTCCGTATATGTTCCCAAGACGGAGAAGTATTTCACAACCAGCCTTGCAATTGTTCCGCTGCAGCTGATGGGATATTATGTCAGCGTAGCGAAGGGCCTGGATGTGGACAAGCCGAGAAACCTGGCGAAATCTGTTACTGTAGAATAATGTTATTAAATTACTGAATTATATTTCTAAACAACAGAAAAAAGACAATATTGTTATAAACGTAAACATGGCGCGGAGAAGTGGCTTCTTCGCGCTGTTTATTTGGAAACGAAATAGTGGGATTGTTCGAACAAAATGGGGCATGAAAAAGATATGGAAGAAAAAAGGTACAGGATCATAGGTACTGCCGGACATATTGATCATGGTAAAACCTGGCTGGTCAAGGCGCTGACAGGCACGGATACGGATCGCCTGGCAGAGGAAAAAAGGCGGGGGATTACAATTGAAAATGGTTTTGCGTTTCTGAAATTTCCGGATGGCAGGGAAGCCGGGATTATTGATGTGCCAGGCCATGAAAGGTTTATAAAGAATATGCTGGCTGGAGCTGGCGGAATTGATATTGCCATGGTAGTGATCGCAGTAGATGAGGGAGTTATGCCTCAGACCAGGGAACATCTGGCAATACTTTCCCTGCTTGGTATTCGAAAGGGTGTGCTTGTGCTCACCAAAGGTGACCTGGAATGGAAAAAGGGACTTGACCAGGAAATCAGGGAATTTGCAGAGGGAACGTTTCTGGAAAATGCGGATGTGGTAGTGACCAGTGCTGTGGATGGGCGTGGGATTGAGGAACTGCGCAGGGTGTTGTGGAAACTGTGCACAGCCGGAAAAAACACGGGAAATCAGAAGCCTTCCCAAAAAGAAGGTGACAGCTGCACAGGCAGAATGGGGACAAAAGCATCTGCGTTTCGCCTGCCCATAGATCGTGTATTTTCTCTAAAGGGTTTTGGAACTGTAGTGACCGGGACGCTGCTTGATGGCAGTTTAGGCTTGAATTATGACGCCATGCTTTATCCCAGAGCTGAAAGGGTAAAAATTCGAGGGATTCAGGTGCATGGTCAGGAAGTATCCGAAACTGTTCCGGGACAGCGGGTGGCAGTGAACCTTCCGGGAATTGGAAAAGAGCAGATCTCCCGGGGAGAAATCCTGGCAACAGCAGGAAGTATGGAAGGTACCATGATAGCAGATGTACGGCTGCAGCTGTTGAAGTCAGGACAGCGTACTTTAAAAAGCGGTACCCGTGTTCATCTTTATCATGGGGCAGCAGAACTGGTGTGTAAAATAATTCTGTTTGACAGAGAAGTGCTGAAGCCCGGTGAAGAGGCCGTAGTCCAGCTTCGGATGGAGCAGATGACGGCAATGAAAGCAGGGGATCATTTTGTTATAAGATTTTATTCGCCAGTAGAAACCATCGGCGGTGGAGTTGTGCTGAATCCCAATGGGGTAAAAAGGAAAAAAAGACAGAATGCAGATGCTGTTGTTCATTGCGCATGTACCGGAAAGGAAAGAAAAAAAGCACATGCTTCAGGAAAAATAACAGAAGAAATATGTGGAAATTCTGTCTTTTTGCAGCTGCAGGAATTATATCTGAAATCGGGCTTTAAGCCTCCGCTGACAGATGAAGTGAAGAAAGTATTTTCCGGTGAGCGGGATTTTTCAGAAGTGTTCTTTGCCATGGTGCGGGACGGTGTTCTTGTACGGTTTGACGAGAAGCATTATATGCACTGGGAAATACGGCAGAAAGCTCTGGATATGGCGTATCTGTTATATGAAGAAAAGGGTATGATCCAGACTGGAGAATTTCGTGACCGTCTGGGAATATCCCGTAAATGTGCGATCATACTGCTGGAGGGGTTTGACAGAGAGCGGATTACAGTTATGGAAAATGGAGGAAGAGTATTAAAACGAAACTTGCAGCAGACAGATCGGCTGCGTCGAGGCTTTTAGACCTGCGCAATCGGATTCACAGACAAGTGAGTGGTATGGTTATTTCGAAAACGTAGTCTCCATGAGAAGAGTAAGAATGGAAAGCTGGGTATGCTTTTTTGGCGGGAACATATGGGAATCGAACCCATCCGGGACGGGATTAGCGCCCCACACTGGTTTTGAAGACCAGGAGGCACACCGGCACCTATCTGCTCCCAGTGAGAGTATAGCGGAGATTGGAAGCTTCGTCAACCACAGTCTTTGGGTCCGAAACCTTTCTTTGATTCCCTATTGACTAAGAGGGGGCAGATAAAGTAGAATAGTATTATTCGGGATAGTGTACCTTGTAGCCTTTTTCAAACATGCTCTGGTATGGCGGAGCTGTTGAACAGGGCTGTGTTTTGCGTATCCCGTTTATAATGGATGTTTTCACATTACCAGATTACAGTATTGAAGAATATCCGAAGAGGAGAAAAATATGGCAGAGACAGTTAGAGTTGTAGTAGATGCCATGGGCGGAGACAACGCTCCGGCAGAACCAGTGAAAGCAGCTGTAGAGGCTGTTGCCGAGAGGGAAGACATTGATGTGATCCTTACCGGCAGGCAGGATGTAATTGAGAAAGAGCTGAGTAAATTTCAGAATTACCCCAAGGAAAGAATCCAGATCGTGAATACCACAGAGGTGATCGAGACAGCAGAGCCTCCGGTTCTGGCAATCCGTAAGAAGAAAGATTCTTCCATTGTGGTAGGACTGAATCTTGTGAAGAAGCAGGAAGCAGAAGCATTTGTTTCCTCTGGAAGCTCAGGCGCTATTTTAGTAGGTGGTCAGGTGATCGTAGGAAGAAGCAAAGGAGTACAGCGTCCGCCGCTGGCACCCTTGATTCCTACCCAGAATGGTGTGTCACTTCTTATTGACTGCGGTGCGAACGTAGATGCCAGACCAGAGCATCTGGTACAGTTTGCGAAGATGGGTTCCATCTATATGGAAGACGTGGTTGGAATCAAGAACCCTCGTGTAGCCATTGTAAACATTGGTGCAGAGGAGGAGAAGGGAAATGCCCTTGTGAAAGAGACGTTCCCTCTTTTGAAGGAATGCCCGGGGATCAATTTTATTGGAAGTATTGAAGCAAGGGATATTCCAGCTGGTTATGCAGATGTGATTGTCTGCGAGGCTTTTGTCGGGAACGTGATCCTGAAGCTTTATGAAGGACTTGGAAGTACCTTTATGAAGATGCTTAAAACCGGCCTTATGAAAGACACCCGCAGCAAGGTTGGAGCTCTTCTGGTGAAACCGGCCGTCAAAGAAACTATGAAGGCATTTGATGCAAGTGAGTACGGCGGAGCCCCTCTTCTGGGTCTTAAGGGACTGGTTGTGAAGACACACGGCAGTGCCAGGGCGGTTGAGATTCGTCACGCTATTTTTCAGTGTGTTCAGTTCAGACAGCAGAAGATCAATGAGAAAATCGCTGCCCATATGGTGGAAGAGACACCAGAAAAAGCATGATCATCCATGCATTGCAGCAGACTCTTCGGCAAAGACCTGCCGGGGGTCTGCCAGCTAGTCAGAGGGAAGGAAGTTTATCATGGAAAAAAAGTTAAAAGCATTGGAGAACCGGATCGGTTATGAGTTCAGGAACAGAAACCTTCTGATCCTTGCACTGACACATAGTTCTTATGCCAACGAGAAGAAGCTTGGTAAGGCAGGCTGCAACGAGCGTCTGGAGTTTCTTGGAGATGCAGTTCTGGAGCTGATCAGCAGTGATTTTCTTTATAAGAAATTCACCCAGATTCCAGAGGGCGAATTGACCAAGAAGAGAGCCAGCCTGGTTTGCGAACCCAGTCTTGCTTATTGTGCAAGAGATTTCGGACTGCCGCAGTATCTGCTCCTTGGAAAAGGTGAGGATATGACCGGTGGAAGAAACCGTGACTCTATTGTTTCCGATGCAACAGAGGCTCTGCTTGGAGCTATCTATCTGGACGGTGGTTTTGCTAGCGCAAAGGAGTTTGTTCTGAAATTCATTCTGAACGATCTTGAGAATAAACAGCTCTTTTATGATAGCAAGACCATCCTGCAGGAAATCGTACAGGAGAAGGGAACCCATCTTGTGGAGTACCATCTGATAAAAGAAGAAGGCCCGGATCACAATAAAAGCTTTACCGTGGATGTGCTTGTCAGCGGTCATGTGATGGGTACCGGAGTAGGACATACCAAGAAAGCTGCCGAACAGGAAGCTGCTTACCAGGCAATCCGGAAGATGAGAAAATAATAACAAGGATTCGAATACATGTATTTAAAAAATATTGAAGTGCACGGGTTTAAGTCCTTTGCACAGAAAATCAATTTCGAATTTCATAATGGAATTACGGGAATCGTTGGTCCCAACGGCAGTGGGAAAAGCAACGTAGGTGATGCGGTCCGCTGGGTTCTTGGAGAACAGAGTGCCAAGCAGCTTCGAGGCGGAAACATGCAGGACGTTATTTTTTCCGGCACGGAGACCAGAAAGCCCCTTAGCTTTGCTTCTGTTGCCATTACTCTGGATAACAGCGATCACAAGCTTCCGGTTGATTTTAATGAGGTTACGGTTACCCGAAGACTTTACCGCTCCGGTGAAAGTGAATATCTTATTAATGGAAGTGCCTGTCGTCTGAAGGATATTAATGAGATGTTTTACGATACCGGTATTGGGAAAGAGGGCTATTCCATCATCGGGCAGGGACAGATCGATAAGATCTTAAGTGGTAAGCCGGAAGAGCGCCGTGAGCTTTTTGACGAAGCTGCCGGAATCGTAAAGTTTAAGCGAAGAAAGGCAACTACCATTAAGAAGCTGCAGGACGAGCAGGCGAACCTGGTGCGTGTTACCGATATTTTAAGTGAGCTTACCAGACAATTGGGCCCTTTGGAGCGCCAGTCCGAGACAGCCAGAATTTATCTTGCCAAAAGAGACACTTTGCGGGAACTGGATGTGAACAGTTTTCTTCTGGAAAACGAGGAGACCAGCCGTGAATTAAAAGAGCTGGATACCAAGAATACCCGGGCTGCTGAGGAGCTGGAGGAGAATCAGAAGGCCTACGAGCAGACGAAAGTGGAATATGATCGTCTGGAAGAGGAACTGGAACAGTTGAATTCCCAGATGGATCAGCTGCGTGAAGAGACGCAGAATAAGGCAATCCGCAGGCAGCAGCTGGATGGCGAGACCAAGGTACTTCGGGAACAGATTTTGTCCGGAGTGCAGAGTGAAGAACATTACAAGAGCCGTCTGCAGTCCATTGAGGCGGATCTGAAGGAACGCCAGGAGTCTCTGGAGAGGCAGGAGGCGGAGAAATCCCAGCTCCATGCAGCTCTTCTGGAAGCAAGGAAGCGCCAGGAGGCAGAAGAGGACCGGATTTCCAATATTCAGGCACAGATCGAAGAGTGCTCCCAGGCAGTGGAGAATGGCAAGAACGAGATTATCGAGCTTCTCAATACCCGTGCCACTACCAAAGGAAAAGCCCAGCGTTTCGATACCATGATGGAGCAGATCGATATCCGTAAAGCGGGAATCAGTCAGAGACAGCTTCATTTGAAAACAGAGGAAGCCCAGCAGCAGAGTGAGCTGGAGAGGGCAAAGGAGAAGTTTCAGGGAATTACCACACTTATCCAGGACATGAATGCAGAGTGTCAGCGCCTGGATAATGAAGTACATAAAATTACAGATGAATTAAAGAAACAGAACGGCCAGATGGAAATCGGCCAGAGCGCATATCACCGTGAGGCTTCCAGGCTGGAATCTTTGAAAAATATTACAGAGCGCTATGACGGATACGGAAACAGTATCCGCCGTGTAATGGAACAGAAGGACCGAGTACCGGGAATTAAGGGTGTTGTAGCAGATCTGATCCAGGTAAATAAGGAGTATGAGATCGCCATTGAGACGGCTCTTGGCGGAAGTATTCAGAACATTGTCACAGACAATGAACAGACTGCCAAGCACATGATTGAATTTCTGAAGAAAAACCGTTTCGGCCGTGCTACGTTCCTTCCGCTTAACAGTATCAATACCAGAAGTGGTTTTACCCAGAGGGATGCGCTGCAGGAGCCGGGAGTGATCGGGCTTGCCAGTGAACTGGTAACTACAGGTCCGGAGTATGTTGGACTTGCTACTTATCTTCTGGGTCGTGTGCTTGTGGTGGATCACATTGACAATGCCATTGCCATTGCGCGAAAGTACCGGCACAGTCTTCGCATGGTAACTGTGGAGGGTGAATCCTTCAGTCCGGGCGGTTCTATGTCAGGCGGTTCTTTTAAGAATAACAGCAACCTTCTTGGCCGCCGCCGTGAGATCGAAGAACTGGAATCCAGTGTGAAGGCTCTTCGAAAAGACATGGATGACATGCAGACTGCTATTAATGATAATCGAAGCAAGCGCAATGTTATGCGTGACACCATTGCAGATCTGCAGGAAAAACTGCGTCAGCAGTATGTTGCCCAGAACACGGCGAAGATGAACATTAACCAGGTAGAAGCCAAGACAAAGGAAATCCAGGCTGGCTACGGAGAGATTCAGAGAGAGCAGATGGAAATCCGCCGTCAGATCGAGGAGGCAGAGGCTGATCACAGCAAGATTGCCGAAGAATTGAAGGCTTCTGAGCAGGATGAGAAAGAACTGGAGACTTTTATCCAGAATAAACAGGAAGAATTAGAGACCTGGAGGGCTGAGGAGCAGGAGGTTTCCAGGAAACTGGAGGCTCTTCGTCTGGAAGCAAGTACAGCCCAGCAGAAAGAAAGCTTCGCAGCAGAGACTCTGGGCCGTCTGACCCATGAGATGGAAGCTCTTCGCCAGGAGGAAGCAGATATTCATGAAACGCTGGAGCTTGGCGGCGAAGAGAATGAGAGAAAGCGCCAGTCTGTAGAGAACCTGGAGGCAGTAATCCGGACTTTGGAAGAGGATGAAACCAAGGCGAAGGCTCAGATGGAGAGCTGGCAGAGTGTGAAGGATGAAAAAAATGCCAGCCATAAGGCATTTTTTGAGAAGCGGGATCAGCTGTCCGGTAGGATTTCACTTCTGGACAAAGAGTGTTACCGTCTGAAAAGTCAGATCGAGAAGCTGGAAGAGCACAGGGAATCTCAGATTTCCTATATGTGGAATGAGTATGAGATCACCCCGAACAATGCCCTTCAGTACAAAAAAGAAGAGCTGAACGATCTGAAAGCCATGAAGAAAGAAATTGCCCAGGTGAAGGATGAAATCCGTAAGCTTGGTAACGTTAATGTAAATGCAATTGAGGAATATAAGGAGATTTCAGAACGTCATGCTTTCCTTTCCGGACAGTATGAGGATCTGAAAACCGCAGAGGCACAGCTGGAGAACATTATCCAGGAACTGGATGAGGGAATGCGTAAACAGTTTACGGAGAAATTCCAGGATATCCAGAGAGAGTTTGACAAGGCTTTCAAGGAATTGTTTGGAGGCGGTAAGGGCACTCTGGAGCTTGAGGAAGACGTGGACATTCTGGAAGCAGGAATTCGCATTATTTCCCAGCCGCCGGGCAAAAAGCTTCAGAATATGATGCAGCTTTCCGGTGGTGAGAAGGCACTTACTGCAATCGCACTTTTGTTTGCAATCCAGAATCTGAAGCCGTCGCCATTCTGTCTTCTTGATGAGATCGAGGCGGCACTTGACGATTCGAATGTAGGTCGTTTCGCAGGCTATCTTCAGAAGTTGACGAAGAACACTCAATTCATTATAATAACACACAGGCGTGGTACTATGAATGCCGCAGACAGACTTTATGGTATTACCATGCAGGAGAAAGGCGTCTCCACGCTGGTTTCCGTTGATCTTGTGGAAAACCAGCTTACGCAGTAAAAGGAGGAGAGGAAATGGCAGAGGAAAAGAAAGGCTTTTTTAAAAGACTTGTCAGTGGCCTGACAAAAACAAGAGACAACATCGTGGCAGGATTTGATTCTCTTTTCACCGGCTATTCAACAATAGATGATGATTTTTATGAGGAACTGGAAGAAATCCTGATCATGGGTGACATTGGAATCAATGCCACCACAGCCATTCTGGACAAATTAAAAGACCAGGTGGAGATCCGGAATATCAGGGATCCCAAGGAGTGCAAGCAGCTTCTTATTGATACCATCAAGGAGCAGATGACGGTAGACAGCACAGAGTACGAGTTTGAAAACCGTAAATCCGTTATTCTTGTGATTGGTGTCAATGGTGTTGGAAAAACAACTTCCGTTGGAAAACTTGCTGGCAAGCTGAAGGACCAGGGCAAAAAGGTTATTCTTGGTGCTGCGGATACTTTCCGTGCAGCGGCAGGGGAACAGCTGACCCAGTGGGCGAACCGGGCAGGAGTGGAGATCATTGGCGGTCAGGATGGAGCAGACCCGGCATCAGTTGTCTATGATGCAGTGGCAGCAGCCAAGGCCCGCAATGCAGACGTTCTGATCTGTGATACCGCAGGAAGACTTCATAATAAGAAGAATCTTATGGAAGAGCTTCGCAAGATTTACCGCATTCTGGAGAAGGAATATCCGGAAGCGTATCTGGAAACTCTGGTGGTTCTGGATGGAACGACAGGACAGAACGCACTTGTGCAGGCAAGACAGTTTGCAGAGGTGGCGAATGTAACCGGTATCATTCTTACCAAGCTTGATGGTACAGCCAAGGGTGGTATTGCGGTGGCAATCCAGTCTGAGCTTGATATTCCGGTGAAATATATCGGCGTTGGTGAGAGCATTGACGATTTACAGAAATTCGATGCAAATTCTTTTGTGGATGCGTTGTTTGATATTCGTCCGGATGAAAACTAACCCCACAGACTACAGGAGGAAAAATAAAAATGCTTACATTAGAGAGTTTTGAAGAAGCGGCAGAAATAGTTAAGCAGGTAACCCAGGAGACCAAGCTGGTGAAGAGCAGTTATTTCTCTGAACTCACTGGAAACAAGGTCTTCTTCAAACCAGAGAACATGCAGAGAACAGGTGCATATAAGGTGCGTGGAGCTTATTATAAGATCAGTACTCTTTCCGACGAGGAGAGGGGCAAAGGCCTGATCACAGCTTCCGCTGGAAACCATGCACAGGGTGTGGCATATGCAGCACACAAGTACGGTGTGAAGGCCGTGATCGTAATGCCGACCACTACACCGCTTATTAAAGTAGAGCGTACAAAAGGTTATGGCGCAGAGGTTATTCTTCATGGTGATGTTTATGATGAGGCCTGTGCTTATGCGCTGGAGCTTGCTGAAGAAAAGGGCTATACCTTTATTCATCCTTTTGACGATCCTGCAGTTGCTACCGGACAGGGAACCATTGCCATGGAGATCATTCAGGAGCTTCCTCTTGTAGATTATATTCTGGTGCCAATCGGTGGAGGCGGACTTGCAACAGGTGTATCCACACTTGCCAAGCTTCTTAATCCTCATATTAAAGTAATCGGTGTAGAGCCGGCAGGTGCAGCCTGCATGAAGGCTTCTCTTGAGAAAGGGGAGGTTGTTACACTGCCCCATGTAAACACCATTGCAGATGGTACTGCAGTTCAGACTCCGGGTTCTCATATTTTCCCATATATCCAGGAGAATCTGGATGAAATCATCACGGTTGAGGATGATGAGCTGATCGTTGCATTCCTGGATATGGTAGAAAATCATAAGATGATCGTTGAGAATTCAGGACTTCTGACAGTGGCTGCGCTTCGTCATCTTGATTTCAAGAATAAAAAGGTTGTGTCCATTTTAAGTGGTGGAAATATGGATGTGATTACCATGTCTTCTGTAGTACAGCATGGCTTGATCCAGCGTGACAGAATCTTTACCGTATCTGTTCTTATCCCGGATAAGCCTGGTGAACTGGTACGTGTGGCTTCTATTATTGCAGAGAATCAGGGAAATGTTATCAAGCTGGATCATAACCAGTTTGTAAGCACAAACCGTAATGCCGCTGTAGAATTGAAGATCACTCTGGAGGCGTTTGGTACAGACCATAAGAATCAGATCGTGAAAGCGCTGGAGACTGCCGGATGCAGACCGAAAGTAATTCGCGCAAGTCTGTAATTGAAAAATAGAAGCATTTCCCCAGCTTGCAGTTAATAACTGAAGCAACATTACAAATGGTATGAATAAAGTTAGTTACTGTTCACTCCGTTCACAAAAAACACCTCGCGGAATGTTACCAGTGAATAGTAACTAAAGTTAATCTATGTGCTTTGGACGTTTTGCATATTCATGTAAAAAAATGGGGAGTGTTTGCTGAAATGATTATAAATAAGTACAACTGTGTTGGTAAAAAAAGGATCGGCATGGCGGTGAATATAAGGAGTAGCAAACTATGAAAAAAGTAATTTTAACAGGAGACCGTCCTACAGGACGTCTTCATGTGGGACATTATGTAGGCTCTTTATCTGAGCGTGTAAAGCTTCAGAATTCCGGAAATTATGACGAGATTTATATTATGATCGCGGATGCCCAGGCGCTTACTGATAACGCAGAGCACCCGGAGAAGGTTCGTCAGAATATTATCCAGGTAGCACTTGATTATCTGGCTTGCGGGATTGATCCGGAGAAATCCACAATTTTCATCCAGTCTATGGTTCCGGAGCTTACAGAGCTTACTTTCTATTATATGAATCTGGTTACAGTAGCCCGTGTTCAGCGTAACCCTACTGTGAAATCTGAGATCCAGATGCGTAATTTCGAAGCTAGCATTCCGGTTGGATTCTTCTGCTATCCTATCAGCCAGGCAGCTGATATTACAGCCTTCCGTGCAACAGCAGTTCCGGTTGGCGAGGATCAGCTTCCTATGCTGGAGCAGTGCAAAGAGATCGTACACAAGTTTAACACAGTATATGGTGAGACACTTACAGAGCCGGAAATCGTACTTCCTTCCAACAAGGCGTGCCTGCGTCTGCCAGGTATTGACGGTAAGGCAAAAATGAGTAAATCTCTTGGAAACTGCATTTATCTTTCCGATGAGGCAGATGAGGTTAAGAAGAAGGTTATGTCCATGTTCACGGATCCGAATCATCTTCGTGTTCAGGATCCGGGAAATGTTGATGGCAACCCGGTATTTATTTATCTGGATGCTTTCTGCAAACCAGAATACTTCCCGGAATTTCTTCCGGATTATCAGAACCTGGACGAGCTGAAAGACCATTATAAGAGAGGCGGACTTGGAGATGTTAAGGTTAAGAAGTTCCTGAACAACGTTCTTCAGGCTGAACTTGGCCCGATTCGAGAGCGCCGTAAAATGTGGGAGCAGCGTATTCCGGATGTCTATGATATTTTAAGAGAGGGCAGTAAGGTGGCTGAGGCAAAGGCAGCTGAGACTCTGAAGGATGTAAAGGCTTCTATGAGAATTAATTATTTTGATGATGATAGTTTGATTCAGTAAAATATGTGGATTTTAAGTGTCAGTAAAATATGTGAATTTTAAGTTGACATTTCGTTGGTTATGGCATATCCTAATAGTAGCTAAGGATTAGAGCAATAGTCCATCGAAAGCAAACGAAAACCCCGGAGGTGTGCGAGACTTCCGGGGTTTTCTATTCCGTTTATGTAGGTGGCTTATGCCTTAGGCTGTTATGCTGCCTATTTGTCTTTTCTGTCCAGCCATTTGTAAATGCAGTAGCTAATTACATTTACTGCGACAGGGACAAGGATTAGAGCAATAATATTATCCATCGAATTCACCTCCTTTCTGCTGGAGGCTCGGCAGCTTTTATAGTATAACATAAGGGCAGACAATTAGAAATAGCGTATAATAAATTTGGACATATAAAAAATATTGCGTGTAAAGAAAAAATACTTGACACACACCACAAAATACGGTATGATACCCAAGGTGATAACGAATGGAAAAGTTTGTAGAACGTACTTTGCTCTATGATTTTTACGGAGAGCTTCTTACGAAGAGACAGCAGCAGATCTACGAGAGTGTAGTTCTGGAGGATTATTCTTTAAGTGAGGTTGCAGAGGAACTGAATATCAGCCGTCAGGGCGTACATGATATGATCAGACGCTGTGACAAAGCACTGGAAGGATATGAAGAGAAGCTGCATCTGGTGGAGAAGTTTGTGAATATCCGGGGACAGGTACAGAAGATACATGAGCTTGCATCCGGATATCACGCTGATGATATTGAGGCAATATCCAATGTGATTTTAGAGGAGTTATAATTCATGGCATTTGAAAGCTTAACAGATAAACTTCAGAATGTATTCAAGAAGCTGAGAAGCAAAGGCCGTCTGACCGAAGAGGATGTTAAGATTGCTCTTAAAGAAGTTAAGATGGCACTCCTTGAAGCAGACGTTAACTTCAGAGTCGTGAAACAGTTCACGAAATCTGTACAGGAACGTGCAGTTGGACAGGACGTTATGAACGGACTGAACCCAGGCCAGATGGTCATCAAGATTGTAAATGAAGAGCTGGTTAATCTTATGGGAAGCGAGACTACAGAGCTTCCGATCAAGCCTGGCAATGATCTGACTGTCATTATGATGGCAGGTCTTCAGGGAGCTGGTAAGACCACTACGGCAGCCAAGCTTGCAGGTAAGATCAAGTCGAAAGGTAAGAGCCCTCTTCTGGTAGCCTGTGACGTTTACAGACCCGCAGCGATCACTCAGCTGCAGGTAAACGGTGAGAAACAAGGTGTGGAAGTCTTTACCATGGGTGATAAACAGAGCCCGGTAGACATAGCCAAGGCGGCTGTTGCACATGCCAAGACGAATCAGCAGAATGTAGTGATCATTGATACAGCAGGTCGTCTTCATGTCGATGAGGATATGATGCAGGAGCTTGCTGATATTAAGTCTAATATTGAGGTAGATGCTACAGTCCTTGTAGTAGATGCCATGACCGGACAGGATGCAGTCAATGTAGCCCAGACCTTTGCAGAGAAGGTTGGAATCGATGGAGTGATCCTGACCAAGATGGATGGTGATACCCGAGGTGGTGCAGCTCTTTCCATTAAGTCCGTAACTGGCAAGCCTATCCTGTATGTAGGTATGGGAGAGAAGTTATCTGATCTGGAACAGTTTTATCCGGAGAGAATGGCATCCCGTATCCTTGGTATGGGAGATGTAATGAGCCTGATCGAGAAGGCAGAAGCAGCCGTAGATCAGGAAGCAGCCCAGGAGATGTCCAAGAAGCTGAAGAAGATGGATTTTGATTTCAATGACTATCTTACCAGCCTTGAACAGATGAATAAGATGGGCGGAATCTCTAGTATCCTGAATATGCTCCCAGGTGTGGGAAGCAAGATGAAAGATGTGGAGAGTATGATTGATGAGAAAGCAATGGACAGAACCAAGTCCATTATTCTTTCCATGACTCCACAGGAGCGTTCTAATCCGGGAATCCTGAACCTTTCCCGCAAGAACAGAATTGCCAGAGGCGCAGGTGTGGAGGTTGCAGAAGTCAATCGCCTTGTGAAACAGTTTGAGCAGAGCAAGAAGATGATGAAGCAGATGCCGGGTCTCATGGGCGGCGGCAAAATGGGTGGTAAAAGAGGCGGCTTCAAGCTTCCTTTTTAACATAAAATAATTAAATTAACTAATAAAGAGAAAGTAAATTGGAGGAAAATTAAAATGGCAGTTAAGATCAGATTAAGAAGAATGGGACAGAAGAAAGCACCTTACTATAGAATCGTTGTTGCAGATTCCCGCAGCAAACGTGATGGAAGATGTATCGAAGAGATCGGAACATATGATCCAAACCAGGAGCCAAGTGTATGCAAGGTTGACGAAGAAGCAGCTAAGAAATGGCTTGCAAACGGTGCTCAGCCTACAGAAGTTGTTGCTAAGATCCTCAAACAGGCCGGAATCGAGAAATAATTTAAGGAGTATCTTAGAGGTTGCCAGAACGGTTCAGACTGCACAGTATTTCCTGTGAAAGTCGTGAACTGTAACCGGCAATTTTCAGGGGGTATTTCTGTGACGTCCAGATGAGGGCATTTTTTGAATATGCTCCGGGGCGGGATCAGGGAGGTGTGTAATGAAAGAATTAGTAGAAGTAATTGCAAAATCTCTTGTTGAAAATCCGGACGAAGTAGTCGTTACCGAAACAGAAAAGGATGACGCTGTTGTTATCGAACTGAAGGTAGGACCATCTGATATGGGTAAGGTGATCGGACGTCAGGGCAGAATCGCCAAGGCCATCCGTACCGTAGTAAAAGCGGCTTCTTCCAAAAGCAGCAAAAAAGTGATTGTAGATATTCTGCAATGATAAGCAAGATATATGGATGCAGGAGCTGTGGAGACATGGCTCCTGTTTTTACTTATGAAAGTCCTGGACGGCAGACATATTCGTTTTTTGTAGAGGAGTTTTGAATGGAAGATTTATTAAAGGTTGGAGTAATTACCACCACTCATGGCGTGCGGGGAGAAGTAAAAGTATTCCCTACCACAGATCCGGAGCGTTTCCTGGATCTTGAATACGTGATTCTGGATGCTGGCAGAGAGATGAAAAAGCTGGAAATCCGTAACGTGAAATTTTTTAAGAATCTTGTGATCCTGAAATTTGACGGGATTGATAATATAAATGATATTGAAATGTACAAAGGCAGAGACCTGTGGGTTCCCAGAGAAGAAGCCCAGGAACTGGATGAAGATGAATATTACATCGGCGACTTGATTGGCATGGAAGTGGTTCTGGAGGATAACACCCATTTCGGAACCCTGAAAGATGTTATGGAAACAGGAGCCAATGATGTTTACGTAGTAGAGCTTCCAGATCATCAGGAAGTACTTCTCCCGGCAATCAAGGAATGCATCCTTGACGTTGATCTGGAGGAGAATGTGATGACGGTACATTTGATGAAAGGACTTTTGTAAATGAATTTCCATGTTTTGACCCTTTTTCCAGAAATGATCCGGAATGGAATGAACACCAGCATTACAGGACGTGCCATTAATGCAGGAATCCTTTCTGTGGAGGCCATAAATATCCGCGACTATGCTTTTAACAAGCACCAGAAAGTAGATGATTATACTTACGGCGGCGGTGCTGGAATGCTGATGCAGGCAGAACCGGTTTACCTGGCTTATGAAGCGATTGCCGAGAAAGCCGGGAAGCGCCCCCGTGTGGTTTATCTCACCCCGCAGGGACAGGTGTTTAATCAGCAGATGGCAAGAGACATGGCGAAAGAGGAAGACCTGGTTTTCCTTTGCGGTCACTATGAGGGAATTGATGAGCGTGTTCTGGAAGAAATTGTGACGGATTATGTGTCTATCGGAGACTATGTGCTTACAGGCGGCGAGCTTCCGGCCATGGTTATGATGGACTCTATTTCCCGCATGGTTCCAGGCGTGCTCAGCAATCAGGAGTCTGGCGAGACCGAGTCCTTTGCAGGAAACCTTCTGGAATATCCCCAGTACAGCCGCCCGGAAGAGTGGCATGGTAAAAAGGTTCCGGAGGTTCTTATGTCCGGTCATCATGCAAATATAGAGAAGTGGCGCAGAGAGCAGTCTATCATTCGTACAGCCAGAAGGCGCCCGGATCTGCTGAAAAAGGCAGATCTCACCAACAAAGAATGGAATTTTGTGCGGCAGCTGAAAAAGCAGTGGAAAGAGGAGGAATCCAAAGATGAGAACATCTGATTTTTACTATGAGCTCCCTCAGGAGCTGATCGCCCAGGATCCGCTGGAGGACAGAAGTTCTTCCAGACTGATGCATCTTTCTATGGCAGATGGCAGTATTGAGCATCGCCATTTTAGGGATATACTGGACTATCTGAATGAAGGTGATACTTTGGTTATCAATGATACCAAGGTTATTCCGGCAAGGCTTTACGGTCACAAGGAAGAGACTGGCGCAGTGATCGAAATCCTTCTTCTGAAAAGAAGAGAGAACGATATCTGGGAATGCCTGGTAAAGCCTGGCAAAAAGGCTCGTCCAGGTGCCAAAATCACATTTGGTGATGGCATTTTAGAGGGCGAGATCATCGACGTGGTGGACGAAGGCAACCGTCTAATCCAGTTCCATTATGAAGGCATTTTTGAGGAGATTTTGGACCAGCTGGGAGAGATGCCGCTGCCGCCATATATCACTCATAAATTAAAGGATAAGAATCGCTACCAGACTGTTTATGCAAAGAATGAGGGTTCCGCAGCAGCTCCTACAGCAGGTCTGCATTTCACCAAAGAACTTCTGGAACAGGTGAAAGCCAAGGGCGTAAATATTGCCCATGTAACTCTTCACGTAGGTCTTGGAACTTTCCGTCCGGTTAAAGTAGATGATGTAGAACAGCATCACATGCATTCTGAATTTTACATTGTGGAAGAAGACCAGGCGAAGCTGATCAACGATACCAAGAAAAATGGCGGCCGTGTGATCGCAGTTGGAACTACCAGCTGCCGTACACTGGAGTCTGCAACTGGCGCTGATGGTGTTCTGAAGTCTGGAAGCGGCTGGACAGAGATTTTTATTTATCCAGGCTATAAATTTAAGATGATCGACGGTCTGATCACCAACTTCCATCTGCCGGAATCCACACTGGTTATGCTGGTGTCTGCACTGGCTGGAAAAGAGAATATTCTGCATGCCTATGAGGTGGCAGTGCAGGAGAAGTATCGGTTCTTTTCATTTGGAGATGCGATGCTGATATTATAATCAAAAAATACCCCCGGAGCTTTCGCTCTGGGGGTGCTGAACAACATATTTTTTTCTATCCGATCCAGGAGCTTCTTTCCTGGATTTTTTCCATAATTCTGGTCTTTTCATCCCCTTCAGCAGGCGTTGGCTGGTAATTGTTATAGCCGTAAGCGGAGGAGATGGAACATGGGATGATATTTGTTACATTATCTGCTTTTACGCCGTCATTTGAGATGGTAAAGGTCTGCTGGAAAATCATACTGTCCATGTCACTTGGGGCGCTGTTTCCGCCGAAGCAGAAGTTTCCAAGGCTGTATACAATATTCTTTCCTTTATATTCTTCAATTCCCTGAAGTACATGAGGATGATGTCCGCACACCAGGTCAGCGCCAAGGTCAATGGCAAGATGTCCAAGTGTGGTCTGATTGGAGTCTGGAACGGTTTCTTTTTCGTTTCCCCAGTGAAAGATAACGATGATCAGCTCTGCACCATCTTCTTTTACCTTGGCAATGTTGTCTTTCAGCTGCTGTTCACGCTCTAGATGATCGTATAACTCATAGATTCCCACAAGACCTACTTTTACCCCTTTTATATCCATTACAGCCGTCTCATCATAGCCGAAATGAACAATTCCCTGGGCATCCAGGGCGTCCATGGTATCCTGAAAGCTCTGCTCGCCGTAATCATGGCTGTGGTTGTTAGCTGTGTTCACTGCTTCCACAGAACTGCTGGAGTAAATTCCTGCAAAAGATGCGGGTGCTTTGAATGCGAAGGTTTTATCCTCGCGGCTGCTGCTGTCTGTGAAGGTTCCTTCATTGTTGGCGATAGTCAGGTCATCTGCTTCAAAAATGCTCTTTACATTCTGTAAAAAGTATTCTTTTCCATAATTTTCAAAATATGCATTCAGGCTGGTACTGTAATCGAAGGCCTCATCTGTACCAAGGGTACAGTCTCCCACAACGCTTATAGTAAGGGTGACTGGGGTGTCGTGCTTCGATTTTGTTGAAACAGTATCGCTGCTTTCGGAATCAGAAGATGAATCTGAGCTGTCACTGGAAGATTCTGCAGTCTGCTTAGCTCCATCGGCAAATGAAGAATCGTTCTTTTCGCTGTCAGAAGAAAGAGCAGAACCAGTTGTATTTTCGTCGGTTGCGTTGTTTATATTCGAAGAGTTTACACTCTTTGTCTTTCCTGCACATCCCCGGACGATCAGGAGCAGTACCACCAGCAGCAGGACACCACCTGCGGTCATACAGATCTGCCGGATTTTTTTCTGGCGCCGGCGGTAATATTTGGATTTTTTGTATAAATTCTTTTTCTTTTGCATACGTCTGTCCTCATATGGCTTTTGTATATGATGTCGCCGACAGGCGACGTGTTTGTTCCGTATAAACATTGAGGCAAAAATCCATAGGTCATGTTTTGAGTGAATAGCCCTGTGAACTTTTGCCTTTGATTTACATTACAATAATATTTATCTGAAGAATTTATCGTAATAACCCATTACGAAAATCAACAGTACAATAAGCGGCAGTACATAGGTAAGATATGGACGTGCCCACTTCGGGAATTTAATGCCGTTTCCTGTATCCGCTTCTTTGATGAAATTGTCCCATCCCCATCCGTAGCGGGTTACGCAGAACAGCAGGTAAACTAGGCTTCCAAGCGGAAGCAGGTTATTGGAGATGATGAAGTCCTCCAGATCCTGGATGGTGCTTCCTGCGCCCAGTGGCTGAAATCCGCTCCATACGTTGAAACCAAGTACGCATGGCATGGATAAAACAAAGATTGCAATTCCGTTTACCAGAACTGCCTTCTTACGGCTCCAGCCCCACAGATCCATGGCAAAGCTTAAGATATTCTCAAATACTGCAATGATGGTGGAGAGAGCTGCGAATGTCATAAAGATGAAGAACAGTGCACCCCAGAAACGACCGCCCATCATCTGGTTAAACATGTTCGGCAGTGTTACGAATACAAGTCCAACACCCTGTGTAGGGCTTACATTGTAAGCAAAGCATGCGGGGAAAATAATAAGTCCGGCCATTAGTGCCACGAAAGTATCCAGAATACCAATCTGGATGGATTCGCCCATAAGGCTGCGGTCTTTGTCGATATAACTTCCAAAGATTGCCATTGCGCCGATCCCAAGGCTCAAGGTGAAGAATGCCTGTCCCATAGCGGCATAAATACCGGAAAGCAGTCCGTTCTCTTTCAGACGGCCAAAATCCGGGAGAAGATAGAACTTAATACCCTCGATGGCGCCTGGAAGCGTACAGCTCTTAACGCAAAGAACTACCATAATAGTAAGAAGACATACCATCATAACCTTTGTGATACGTTCAACACCTTTCTGCAGTCCCATGCAGCAGGTACCAAAACCGAATGCAGTTACGATTACCATCCAGAAGGTCATTTCTCTAGGATTGGAGAGCATGGTGTTAAATACGTTTCCTACCGCTTCTGTATCAAGACCTGTGAAGGTGCCGCTTGCTATTTTAAAGAAGTAAGCCAGCATCCAGCCGCCTACAGTGGTGTAAAACATCATCAGCATATAGTTGCCAAGCATGGCTCCATAGCTGTAAAGGTGCCATTTGGTGCCCTTTGGCTCAAGGAGATGGAAGCTTCTGGCAGCGGACTTGCGGCTTGCGCGTCCGACAGCAAATTCCATAACCATAATAGGCAGTCCAAGAATTACAAGGAACAGAAGATAAATCAGTACAAAAGCAGCACCGCCGTACTGACCTGTTATATAAGGGAAGCGCCATACATTGCCGATTCCAATGGCGCAGCCGGCTGAAATGAGAATAAATCCAAGCCGGGATGAAAACTTTTCACGTTCTTTCATGTTGATTTCCTTCCTTTTTTCTATGTATGAATTCTGTGGAAAAGTATGGGACAAAAGTCTTTTTTACAGAAGAGCACACCTTTTAACAGTATAAGAATAAAATGGGTTTTCGTCAATAAATATCTTGAAAAAGAAGGGGGAAATGCTAAAATATATAGGATGTACTTAAGGAGTGCCTGAGAGTCAGCTGTTTCGCGCCTATGGCGCTCCCGCAGCTTCCGACCGCATTCGTAATCCGGGCCATCGTCCTACTTACTCATACGGTCTAGCCCGTTCGATATCCAAGAGTTCGCTCGTGCAAGCATGGCTCATTTTTGGCTACCGTACGGGATTTTCATAATAAAATAGTAAATAAGAAGGGAAAACGACATGTTATATATAGGAAATCATACTTCATCATCCAAAGGCTACGCAGCCATGGGACGCCAGATTGTAAAAAATGGCGGCAACACGTTTGCATTTTTTACCAGAAATCCAAGAGGAGGGAATGCCAAAGCTATTGACCCTGCAGATGTGGCGAAGTTTCAGGAGATTGCCAGGGAGCATGAATTCGGCAAAATCGTGGCGCATGCGCCTTATACCTTAAATGCCTGCGCGGCCAAAGAAAATCTGCGGGATTTTGCCAGAAATACTTTTTCGGATGATCTGAAACGCATGGAAGCCACACCAGGAAATTATTATAATTTCCATCCAGGCAGCCATGTGGGACAGGGAATAGAGGTTGGAATTCAGAAGATTGCAGAAGTGCTGAATGCAGTTCTTACTGAAGAACAGACCACTACAGTTCTTCTTGAAACCATGGCTGGAAAAGGCTCTGAGGTGGGAAGCCATTTCCAGGAGCTTCGTGCCATCATGGACCTTGTAGAAAAACGCGATAAACTTGGAATCTGCCTGGATACCTGCCATGTGTGGGATGGTGGCTACGATATTGTAAACGACCTGGACGGTGTCTTAACTGAATTCGACCGCATCATCGGTCTCGACCACTTAAAAGCCATCCACCTAAACGACAGCCTCAATCCTCTTGGCAGTCACAAAGACCGCCACGCCAGAATCGGGGAAGGCCAGATTGGTCTTGATGCCCTTGTCCGTGTCATCCGGCACCCGGCATTGGAGGGTAAGCCTTTTATTCTGGAAACGCCTAATGATGATGAGGGTTGGACAAGAGAAATTGCACTTCTTAGGGAAAGATATTCAGAATAAATTGCTATTTAGTGTGTTGAAAAGTTCTTCAGGAGGGACGCATTTGGGCAATGTGTATTACTCACTCGCCGGCGCAACGCTCCAGCGAACTAATCGCTAACTGCGACTAATGCGTTCGGGAGAGCCCTCACGCATAAGTCTTCGTAAGCGCTGGATTTCGCTTACGCTAAGAGCGCGCCTGAAATGGCTCGCTGGAGTAATACACACTGCCCAAATGCTGTGTACTGGCTGGGACTTGCTGGTTAGTAAGAACTTTTAACGAAGGGGGAGGGGGAGTGATTGGTTTCCCTATACTTTCTTGACAACGATAGATTAGAAAAAACAATATAGTTGCGGGATACCAACTACTTCACCCCACCCGCGTTGTTGTCGTTACTGTTTCTTTCTTCCCTTGCCAGTAACCAGCGATTTTGCAATGTATATTCGCAAGCCGCGCATTTCAGGAGCGGTTTTAGTGGAGGCGAGATCCATGACTTACGGAGACTTAGGCGCGAAGGCTCTCCTGAGCGTCTTAGTCGCAGTTAGTCATTAGCTTGCCGGAACGTTGCGACGCGCGGCGGTGAATATACATTGTGAAATCGCGTCCGGAATAATGACCAACACACTAAATAGCAAAACGGTGTTTCAATACCTATGCATTGAAACACCGTATTTTCTATAGTGATTTATGAATTATGAGAGAACCTCGTTCTTCAGCTCATCTCCATTGATATAAGCCTGCGCATTCTCCATAGTTGTCTCTGCAATATTGGTGAGCGCTTCTTCTGTAAAGAATCCCTGATGGGAGGTCATGGTTACGTTCGGGAAGGAGAGAAGCCTCTGGATCAAGGAAGTCTGCATGATGCTCTCAGACAGATCTTCGAATACGTAATCAGATTCCTCCTCATAAACATCCAGACCAACTGCGAAGAACTTGTGGTCACGGATACCGGAAATCAGATCCTCCGTCTTGATAAGACCGCCACGGGAAGTGTTTACAAGGATAACTCCGTCCTTCATCTGGGCAATTGTCTTTTCGTTGATAATATGTTTGGTTTCGTCAGTAAGCGGGCAGTGCAGGCTGATCAGATCACTGGTAGCCAGCAACTCATCAAGAGAAACGTATTCCAGGAAGTCAAGATTCTTGTTTGGGAAAAGATCATATGCAATGACCCGCATTCCAAATCCCTTGCAGATTCTTGCCATAGCCTGACCAATCTTACCAGTACCGATAATACCGGCTGTTTTCTTGTAAAGGTTCACGCCCATAAGACCGCTTAAAGTAAAGTTGTTCTCACGGCATTTGATGTAAGCCTTGTGAGTGTGACGGTTAGCTGTAAGCGCCAGCGCCATTGCGTGCTCAGCAACAGCCTCGGGAGAGTAACCTGGTACACGCAGAACTTTCATGCCATATTTGTGGGCTGTCTTAAGATCCACGTTATTGTAACCAGCGCAGCGCATAAGGATCAGTTTTACACCCTGCTGATGTAATTCTTCAATAACAGGAGCGCCAAGGTCTGCATTTACAAAAGCACAGATGGCTTCATAACCTTTTGCAAGAGAAGCGGTCTCCTCATGGATATTTGCTTCAATAAATTTAATCTTAATATCTGGAAATTCAGGTAAAAGTTTTTCAAAAAACTGCTCGTCATAATTTTTGGTTCCGTAAAATAAAATTTTCATTATTTCTGGCTCCTTTCTTGTGGCAGCCGCTCTTTTGTCTGGGCTGTTCACCTTCGCTTTGTTTGTTTTAGTGTTCCTCAACTTACAGTGGGATTATACGTTATTTTTTTGAAGAAAAAAAGAGGAAAACGGAAAGTTTTTTAACTTCGTCGAAATCGTTAAAAGAATATCAATATAGAAATGAGATTAAAACGAATTTTAAAATTGCACAGAAATTAATACATGGTAAAATGTGCAATATGTATATTTAAAAAGAAAATACAAGCATATAATCTGGCAAAGTATGACAGTTACACTAAACTAACATTGACTATTATTTAACATAAAATAATAGGAATGCACATCTAAAAAGGCAAAAAACAGGAACCTAAATGGAAAAATGGTTATTGCTCACTCCGTTCACAGTAACGAAAAATGTTCTCATTTAAGTTCCTGCGGTTCAGATTATTCTCCTAACCGATACAGATCCTCATAAAATTCCGGATAAGAAATCTTCACACAATCTCCACCCTTAATAGAGAGCGGTCCATCACAGAGCAGTCCTGCAACAGCGAAAGACATAGCCACTCTGTGGTCCAGATAAGAATCAATCTCTGCGCCGTGAAGCGGCTTGCCTCCATGTATGATCATTCCGTCCTCTGTAGGTGTAATGTCCGCACCCATGCGGGAAAGATTCTCTGCCATAACCAGAATACGGTCTGATTCTTTTACTTTAAGTTCTTTTGCATCCTTGATCACAGTAGTTCCCTCTGCGAAAGCCGCCATAACTGCAATCATCGGAATCTCATCAATAAGCGTCGGGATAATTTCTCCGCCAACAGTTGTACCATGAAGAGAACTGGCGCGGACAAGAAGGTCAGCAGTAGGTTCTCCATCCATATTAACATTTAGCAGGGTAATGTCTGCGCCCATGTCCTTACACACACGGAGCAGTCCGTCTCTTGTGGGATTGATTCCCACATTCTTCAGAAGAATCTCACTGCCTGGCACCAGAAGTCCGGCAGCGATGAAATAAGCAGCAGAAGAAATATCCCCAGGTACTGTAATTTCTCTGGCAAAAAGAGATGGTTCCGGAGCAATGGAAGCGGTAGTTCCCTCAGAAGTTACCCGAGCTCCAAAATAGTTTAACATGATTTCTGTATGGTTCCTGGAAAGAACCGGTTCGGTGACGCTGGTAATTCCGTCAGAATACATTCCTGCCAGAAGTACACAGGATTTTACCTGAGCAGAAGCAACTGGGGAATCATAGTGAATGGCCTTCAGAGGATGACCTGTGATCCGAAGAGGAACACAGTTATTTCCCTTTATGCTTGCAATATCAGCGCCCATGGAAAGGAGAGGCGTCATGATCCGTTTCATGGGACGGCTCTGGATAGAGTCATCGCCGGTAAGCTCCGATACAAAATTTTGTCCTGCAAGAATACCGGAAATCAGGCGGGTAGTTGTGCCACTGTTTCCGACATCCAGAATATCAACAGGGGCAGATAATCCGTGGAGTCCTTTTCCATGAACCAGGATTTCTCCGCTGTTATTCTCAATATCAATGCCCATTTTGCGGAAACAGGAGATGGTGGAAAGGCAGTCAGCTCCTTCCAGAAAATGGGTGATCTTTGTGGTTCCTTTGGCAAGGGAACCGAACATGACGGCACGGTGGGAGATGGATTTGTCGCCTGGGACTGTAAGTTCTCCGTGGAGATTTGTAAGTTTTTTTATTTCCATAATAATCGTTCCTTAAATATAAAGTTTCATACAGTAAAAACGGGTATCGGCTATATTACTTATAAAGAATTAGACGAGTCAATATGGCGGTTACTTCGTATTTGCTGTATTGATACAGAGTTTGTATGAAAAATTAATTGTGATGTATCCAATAAACAACTGCCGGTGCGCTGGTTATCGCTCATAAACAATATAATTGCGCTTTTTCAAAAGTGCAATGGCCTTTTCCATAGCGTCTTCTTCATAAAATTCGATTTTCAGAACACCCTGCTCAAATTCACGGTTGTGGATAATTCCGATGTTCTTAATGCTGATCTTATCCATGGCAAGGATGGTGGCAATGGTAGCGATTCCGCCGGCTTCATCTGCAATATCCAGATAAAGCACATAAGCCTTGCGGATAGGACCATTATCCACAACATCAATGGAATCACGGTAATCCCTGGAGCTTGCAAACATCTGATAAATAGCATCTGCCTCCTTACCATCTGTAGCACAGTTGTCTACAGAACAGCGGATCTGGATCAGCATGCGGATGTAGTCGTCCAGAACATTGGAAATGTTCTCATGGTTTTCCATGCAGATCTGCTGCCACATAACAGGAGAAGAAGAGGCAATCCTTGTAATATCGCGGAAACCGCCTGCTGCGATGGTCTTCATGTATTCGGCATCGTTGTCCAGAGTTTTTACCAGATTTACAAGGGCGGAAGCAATAATATGGGGCAGATGGCTTACACCTGCTGTAATAAAATCATGTTCTTCAGCTGTAAGCACCATAGGGATAGCACCAAGAGAACTGATCAGCTCTGTAAAATCTGAAATATATTCCAGTCCCACTTCCCCGCCAGGGGTAAGAATATAGTATGCATTTTCCAGAATGCGCTCGTTGGAATGGTCAAAACCGGTTTTCTCAGAACCGGCCATAGGGTGACCGCCGATAAAGCAGTCTGTCATTCCCAGCTCATCCACTTTCTGATGGATGATTCCCTTTACACTTCCCACATCTGTGATAATGCAGCCTGGCTGGCGGATCTCTTTCAGATATGCAAGGCACTCCAGGTTGATCTCTACCGGAGCACATAAAAATACATAATCACAGGATCCAAAGCGTGGATCCTTCATTTCCTCACAGACACCATCTATAATGCCGGTGCTGATGGCGGAGGCAAGTGCTTCCTTACTGCGGTTATAGGCCAGAATGTGGTAATCCGGATGGTACTTCCGGATGGCCTTGGCGATAGAGCCGCCAATCAGACCGAGACCGATAAAACCGATTGTCTTCATAATATAATGTCGTTTCCTTTCCTTCGTTAAAGTGAAAAATTATCTTATGATATTGTACGAGATTCCTCGCAAATTGTCAATTCCTACAGAAATGACAAAATAATCTAAACTTTTTTGAAAAAAGACCGTCAAAATCCCAGAAAATACTTGAAATTCTTCTGAATATTTAGTAAAATATGAACATATTAGACAAACAGGGAGGTATTACATATGGACGTTTTTAGAACTGACCGAATCAGAAATGTAGTGCTGTTAGGACACGGCGGTGCTGGAAAGACAACTCTGGCAGAAGCAATGGCATATCTTGCCGGCTTGACCAACCGTTTAGGCCGTGTAGAAGATGGCAATACAGTCAGTGATTATGATAAAGAAGAAATCAAACGACATTTCTCTATCACTACATCTCTGATTCCGGTCCCGTGGCAGAAGAACAAGGTAAACATTCTGGACACTCCCGGATATTTTGACTTCGTAGGAGAAGTTGAGGAAGCTGTCAGTGCTGCAGACGCAGCAATCATCGTAGTATCAGGTAAGGCAGGGGTACAGGTTGGTACCCAGAAGGCATGGAATCTCTGCGAGAAGTATAAACTTCCGCGAATGATTTTCGTTACCGATATGGACGTGGACGATGTAAGTTACCGTAAGGTAGTAGATCAGCTTACTGAGCTTTATGGCAAGAAGATTGCCCCGCTGCATTTCCCGATCCGTGAGGATGGCAAGTTCGTGGGATATGTTAACGTTGTGAAGCAGGCCGGAAGAAAATATATCGACAAGGGACAGAAGGAAGAGTGCGAGATTCCTTCTTATCTGGATGAGTACCTTGAGAAGTATCATGATATCCTGATGGAATCTGTAGCAGAGACCAGCGAGGAATTCATGGATCGTTATTTTGAGGGAGACGAGTTCTCCGTTACAGAAGTTTCCGCAGCACTTGCCGCCAATGTACAGGATGCAAGCATTGTTCCGGTATGCATGGGATCCCCGATCAATCTTCGCGGCGTATCCAACCTTCTGGACGACATCTGCGGATATTTCCCAAGCCCGGACAAACGTTCCTGCAACGGTATTTCCCAGAAGACCAACGAGATTTTTGAAGCAAATTACGATTTCGCCAAAGCAAAATCAGCATATGTATGGAAATCCATCGTGGATCCATTCCTTGGCAAGTATTCCCTGATCAAGGTTTGCTCCGGTGTTATCAAATCTGATGATACCCTTCTCAATGTTGAGAAAGGCACAGAAGAGCGTCTTAACAAATTATATGTTCTTCAGGGTTCCAAGCCTATCGAAGTTCCAGAGCTCCATGCAGGTGATATCGGTGCAATTGCCAAATTAGTCAGTGTTCAGACTGGTGACAGCCTTGCCACCAAGGCGAATCCGGTTCTTTATCCGAAAGCAATTCTTTCCACACCTTATACCTATAAGAGATTTAAGGCTGTGAACAAGGGCGATGAGGATAAGATTTCCCAGGCTCTTGCCAAGATCATGAGCGAAGACAGGACTGTTCGTGTTGAGAACGATGGTGCTAACCGTCAGAGTCTGATCTATGGTATGGGCGATCAGCATCTTGATGTTATTGTCAGCATGCTGAAAGAGCGTTATAAAGTTGATGTAGAGCTTTCCAAACCGAAGGTTCCATTCCGTGAGACCATCCGCAAGAATTCTGACGTAGAAGGCAAACATAAGAAACAGTCCGGCGGACATGGACAGTATGGACATGTTAAGATGCGTTTTGAGCCGTCTGGCGATATGGAGACTCCATACGTATTTGAGCAGGTTGTTGTTGGTGGTGCAGTTCCGAAGAACTACTTCCCGGCAGTCGAGAAGGGCCTTCAGGAATGTGTTCAGAAAGGACCTCTTGCAGCATATCCGGTAGTTGGTGTAAAGGCTACTCTTTATGATGGATCTTATCATCCGGTAGATTCCTCAGAGATGGCGTTTAAGATGGCTACCATCCTTGCATTCAAGAAAGGCTTCATGGATGCTTCTCCGGTACTGTTAGAGCCAATCGTTTCCATGAAGGTTACAGTTCCGGATAAATATACAGGTGACGTTATGGGCGATCTGAATAAGCGCCGCGGCCGTGTTCTTGGAATGAATCCGGATCATAACGGAAATACCATTATTGAAGCTGACGTTCCTCTTCTTGAGATTTATGGATATTCCACAGATCTTCGTTCCATGACTGGTGGAAGTGGTGACTTCTCCTACGAGTTTGCCCGCTATGAGCAGGCTCCTGGTGATATCCAGCAGAAAGAGATCGAAGCAAGGGCAAGTAAGGTTGACGCTGCTGATGAATAAGTAGTATAATGAGACGGAGAATTTCTTGAAGAAGTTCTCCGTCTTTTATGATGGAAGTTCATATGAGGAAAGAAGGAGGAATATTATGAACAGAAAAGGAATCAAAAAGATTATGCTGTTTTTACTTGCTTTTATGCTTGTATTTCCGGTTTATTCATTTGGAAAAGCAGAGGCGGTTCAGGCAGCAGCATTAAAAGCACCGAAGCTTTCCAAGGTGGTACGTGTAAACAAAAGTGTTAAAATTACCTGGAAAAAGAGTAAAGGCGCTTCCGGCTACTATGTTATGCGTAAGACAGAAAATAGTTCCTGGAAAAAAATCAAAACTGTGAAAGGCGGTTCCAAAACATCTTACACAGATAAAAAAGTGAAGAGTGGAACTACATACTGCTACACAGTAAAAGCCTACAAAGGAAAGAAAGTAAGTTCCTATAACAAAAAAGGACTGAAAATTGTTTATGAGGTGCCAACCACAACGAAACCGGATACTGCCGGCGGAAATACCACGGCAACAGGTTCCACTGTTGCAAATACAGCTTCCGAATATACCATTGAAACGGATATGGTACTTTCTGGTTCCGGTTCCGGTTACCATGCGAAGCTGGTTGCCTGCACGGCGACCTCTGCAGTAAGCTTTGGTATCCAGTATGACAAGCATGCAAGAGCTCCCTATACAGGTAAGGCATGGTTCATGATCGAGAATGTAGCCCACAATGGTGCAGGCGGTCAGAACTATATCTGGGTTCAGGAAGCGGCCAGAGATAAGACTTACCATGTAATGCTGACTGTGAAAAAAGACGGAACCTGCAGCTGCTACATCAACGGCAAACTTGCCAAAACAGTTAAAAACAGCAGTCTTGCAAACACAACTGTCTATCTTCGCGTAGAGGGTTCTGCAAGATTAAACGGAGATTCTGTAAATGCCACATTCAGCAATATTGAATTGAAGGCTGACGGCAAATATTATGCAGATAAGATCTGGCGTACGCATGACTTCACAACCAATAAGGGAATCAAGGCAGATGCTTCCGGATATGCGGCTTCCAAGCGAGTAACAATCAAGGGAAAAGTAAAAGGACTGGCAAGTGGTCAGGACTGGGATAGTGCATACGAGCAGGTATCCGGAATCATTCAGTTTGTGAACTGATAGATTGAAATGTAACAGAATGCATAAATCCTTCATATATGGTGATGCCGCCGACAGGTGACACGTCTGTTTAGTAAAGGAAATAAAAACAGCATTCAGACAGAAGTATAAAAAATATATTCTGTCTGGATGCTGTTTTGCTTATAAAATAATAATCTTAGTATAGCATTTACAGGATCTTAGTTGTCCATTTACTGCAGTCCCACACCTGTGAAACCACATCCTGATAAAATTCCGGCTCATGGCAGATGAGAAGCACACTTCCGCGGTATTCCTTTAGTGCCTCCTTCAGAGCCTCTTTTGCATCCACATCCAGGTGGTTGGTAGGCTCGTCAAGAAGAAGGACATTTGTCTCTTTGTTTACCAGCTTGCAAAGGCGGACCTTGGCCTGCTCACCGCCGGAAAGCACACGGACCTGACTCTCAATATGCTTGGTGGTGAGACCACATTTTGCAAGTGCGGAGCGTACTTCATACTGGGTATAAGACGGGAATTCTGCCCAGATCTCATCAATACAGGTGGTTTTGTTGTCACCTTTTACTTCCTGCTCAAAATATCCGATCTGCAGATTGTCCCCTAATTCCCTGGTTCCCTTTAATGATGGGATCAGACCAAGAATACTTTTCAGAAGTGTGGTTTTTCCAATTCCGTTGGCACCTACAAGCGCGATTTTCTGGCCTCTTTCCATGGAAAGGGTGAGAGGGCGGGAAAGGGGTTCGTTATATCCGATCACAAGATCCTTTGTCTCGAAGATGTATTTGCCTGGGGTGCGTCCCTGTTTGAAATGAAACTCCGGTTTTGGTTTCTCGGCAGCCAGTTCGATCACGTCCATTTTGTCTAGCTTTTTCTGGCGGGACATTGCCATATTTCTGGTGGAAACCCGGGCCTTGTTTCTGGCAACGAAATCCTTCAGTTCGCTGATTTCCTGCTGCTGGCGGCGATAAGCCGCCTCTAACTGAGCTTTTTTCACTTCATAGACTTCCAGGAAGTGGTTATAATCGCCTACATAACGGTTCAGCTCCTGATTTTCCATATGATAAACGATATTGATCACATCATTGAGAAACGGAATATCATGGGAAATAAGGATAAAAGCATTCTCATATTCCTGAAGATAGCGTTTCAGCCATGCAATGTGCTCTTCATCCAGATAGTTGGTGGGCTCATCCAGAAGAAGAATATCTGGTTTCTCCAGAAGCAGCTTGGCAAGGAGCACCTTAGTACGCTGCCCGCCGCTGAGATCTGTGACATCACGGTCAAGTCCAAGATCCAGAAGACCAAGTGCCCGGGCAACCTCTTCTACCTTGGAATCAATTACGTAGAAGTCGTGCATGGTCAGGGTATCCTGGATAGTTCCCAGTTCCTCCATAAGAGCTTCCATTTCTTCCGGGGAGGCTTCGCCAAGGGAATCGCAGATAGTATTCATTCGTTCTTCCAGTTCAAAAAGCCAGGAAAAAGCAGATTTCAGCACGTCGCTGATGGTCATGCCAGGAGCGAGGACAGAATGCTGGTCCAGATAACCTACGCGGACATTTTTTGCCCACTGGATCCTGCCCTCATCCGGCATCAGTTTGTCAGTTACAATATTGAAGAAGGTGGATTTTCCCTCTCCGTTGGCGCCTACCAGGCCAATATGTTCTCCTTTTAAAAGACGGAAGGAAACATCATGGAAAATGGCTCTGTCACCAAAGCCGTGGGTAAGGTGTTCAACATTTAAAATACTCATAGATAACTCCTGTTCTTAAATCAGAGCGTGCTTGAAACAGGCTCCGGTATATATAGATAGCAGCTTGCGGTTTGCAGAGCAGCCGTTTTGCAAATTTAGGGCTGTATGCAAAATGCAAAGAGGGAAAAACGGTTACAATCAGGATAACTGCTGGATTCCTGCAATATCTGGTGAAGCCATCAGAGAATAGTTGGTATAATAAACTACAAATCCCGGTTTGGCTCCAGCCGGCTTTTTCACATTCTTTTTCTGGAGATAATCAATCTCTACCTTTGGTGCAGTGCGTCCCTTGGAATAAAAGGCTGCAAGATTTCCTGCTTCTTCAAAGGTGCGGTCCGGAAGTGTGCCGTCTTTTGTCTTTACCACAACATGGGAGCCCGGCATCTTTTTGGCATGGAACCACCAGTCATTTCCTGTGGCAAATTTAAAGGTCAGCTCATCATTCTGGTAGTTGTTTTTTCCTACATAAATATCGTATCCATCGCTGGAAACATAGTGGAAGGGTTTGGATTTCACCTGCATTTTGGCACCTTTTTTGTTTCCGTAGTGGCGCTTCACATAGCCGTATTCCATCAGCTCTTCCTTGATCTGGGAAAGGTCGCTCTCCTCAGCGGCAATGTCCAGGGCATTGGAGATGGATTCCAGATGTTCGATCTCGCTGGTGGTATCTGCAATCTGAACCTCCAGAGCTTCCTGGGTACGCTTCAGCTTACCGTAACGATCGAAATACTTCTTGGAATTCTCCTGAGGAGTCAGGGTAGGATCAAGAGGAATGGTGATTTCTTCTCCATTATAATAGTTCACAGCCTTAAAGGATTTACAGCCTTCTTCCAGACCGTAGCCGTAGGTGTTGATCAATTCGCCGTAAACCTTGTATTTGTCTTTTTTCTCAGTGTCTTTCATCTGCTTCTGCTGAAGGCTTAATTTTTTTCGGTTGCGGTCAAGGGCAGTCTGGACGATCTTTCGGAGATCCGCAGATTTCTGACGGATACGGGTGATCACGTCGCGGGAGGCATAATAGGTTTCCAGCATCTCTGACACAGATTCAAAGGTCCGGGTGGTGAAGCCTTCTCCATATTGGGAAAAAGGAAGAACACCGTATTCAACCGGCTCGTCCCCTTTGAAAACAATAACCGGGGTAAATTCTTCCCTCCGGATCTGTTCCATTAAATGGGTGAATTCTGTATAAAGCTGCTCTCTGGTATTCTCATCTAATGTCTGGACATCGTCATTTCCATCAATGGAAGCGCGATAGCAAAGTTCCTGAGCCATTACCGGGCTGAAACCGGTAAGCGTCTGATAGAGAGCTTTGGAGACAGCATTGGATCTGCCACATACTTTTTCCATGAAATCCTCTCTGGAAATGGTAAGAGGATCCAGCTTGTCCTGAGTGTGGGGGATGAAATAAGGACGTCCTGGCAGAACTTCACGTACAGAACTTACGTTGCAGGATACGTGCTTGATACTATCCAGGATCATATTATTATCATCACAGAAGATAATGTTGCTGTGCTTTCCCATCAGTTCCATAATGAGAACCTTATGGCATACATCACCAAGTTCGTTCAGGTGCTCCAGCTCAAATTCTACAACACGCTCCAGACCAGGCTGGCGTATCGCAGTGATCCTGGCGCTTCCGATGTGCTTGCGGAGAAGCATGCAAAAATTAGGAGCAGTCAAAGGGCTGATCCGGTTTTTGCCTGTAAAATAGATCAGAGGCAGGGAGGCGCTGGCGGAGAGAAGCAGACGCTTCTGACCATTTGCACCTTTTCCGGTGATCAGCAGTTCGTCACTTTCCGGCTGGGCAATTTTGTTAATGCGTCCCCCGGAGAGATTTTTATTTAATTCAGAAACCATTGCAGCAATGGTAATTCCGTCAAAAGCCATAAAAAACTCCTTTCTGCTGACAGGTTACCGGTCGCTCCGTGACCAGTAACCGTGACATGCAGACTTTATTATAACAGCAAAAAAAGGATTTGACTAGGGTTTTAGAATGAACTATAATAAATCTGTATGCGTAGGCAACTGTGAACGGTAACCTGCGTAGAGTTATTGCCTGAATATCAGAGACGATTCTGTTATGCGGAATGGGACTCTTTTCAGACAGTATTCGGAATAAAAATAAAGAAAGAGATTACTATGATAAAAAGTATGACCGGCTTTGGAAGGGCCGAGGTGATTACAAAAGAGCGGAAAATCACCGTTGAGTTAAAATCCGTCAATCACAGATATCTGGATCTGAGTATCAAAATGCCAAGGAAGCTGGTTTTCCTTGAGGGCGCGATCCGGAATCTTATGAAGACCTATATGCAGCGTGGTAAAGTGGATGTGTTTATCACATATGAGGACTATACCTTAAGCTGTGGCGCACTGAAGTATAATAAGGAGCTTGCAGGAGAATATCTTGCATATATCCGTCAGATGGCAGAGGAATTTGGCCTTGAGAACGATGTGAAGGCAGGAGCTCTTTCCCATTATCCGGACGTGCTGACTATGGAGGAGCAGTCTGTAGATGAGGATGCATTGTGGGCAGTTCTGGAAGCACCGCTTCGTGAGGCCTGCGAGAAATTTGCCCAGTCCCGTGCAAGAGAGGGAGAGAATCTGAAGAACGACCTGATCGCCAAGCTGGATGCTCTTGATGAGAAGGTAAGTCAGGTAGAAGCCCGCTCTCCGGAGGTTGTGGATTCTTACAGAGAGAAGCTGGAAGCCAAGGTTCATGAGCTTCTGGAGGATTCTCAGATCGAAGATTCCCGTATTGCAGCAGAAGTTGTCCTGTTCTCCGACAAGATCTGCAACGATGAGGAAACCGTCCGTCTCCACAGCCATATCCAGGGAATGAAGAAGATGCTGGAGGAGAAGGAAGGCATCGGACGCAAGCTCGATTTTATGGCACAGGAGATGAACCGTGAGGCAAATACCATTTTGTCGAAATCAAGTGATCTGATTATTTCCAATATAGCGATTGATCTGAAGACAGAGATTGAGAAGATCAGAGAACAGGTTCAGAATGTGGAGTAACCTAGTACATCGTTTTCGAAATAACTATACCACTCACTTGTCTGTGAATCCGATTGCACAGGTATAAAAGCCTCGGCGTAGCCCGCTACGCCTGCGTTTTTATACCTGCACACTCGAATCCACATCCTACGTGATTGGTATAGTTATTTACGAAGCGATGTACTAGAGAATCAAAGACGTAAGCTTTCCATATTGACAGAAGGGTGAAAACATGGCAAAATTAATCAATATCGGATTCGGCAATGTGGTGAATTCCCAGAAAATCGTAGCTGTGGTAAACCCGGATGCCGCTCCGGTGAAACGAATGGTTCAGAGTGTGAAGGGTTCCAATTCCCTTGTGGATGCCACTCAGGGAAGAAAGACCAAGTCTGTGATCGTTACCTCAGATCACATTCTGATATTATCTGCGATCCAGCCGGACACGATCGCTCGCAGATTTGCAGAAGTTATAGAAAATAAGGGAGAGGGCCATGAGTAGAGGAGTTTTGGCAGTTGTTTCCGGATTTTCCGGAGCAGGAAAAGGCACCATTATGAAAAGCCTGATGGCGAAGTACGACAATTACGCATTGTCTGTATCTGCCACCACCAGAAACCCCAGACCAGGGGAAGAAGACGGAAGAGAATACTTTTTCCGCACAAAAGAAGAATTTGAGGAAATGATCCGTCAGGATCAGCTGATCGAATATGCCCGGTACGTGGAGAATTACTACGGCACACCTAAGGCTTATGTGGAGGAGCAGTTGTCAGCAGGCCGGGATGTGATCCTGGAGATCGAGATTCAGGGAGCCCGCAAGATCAAGAAGAAATTCCCGGAAGCTGTGCTGGTATTTGTAACAGCGCCCTCCATGGAGGAACTGAAAGAGCGTCTTGTTGGAAGAGGCACTGAGACTGCGGAAGTGATCCACCAGCGTCTTGCAAGAGCTGCACAGGAAGCAGAAGGAGTTGACGAGTACGACTATCTGCTGGTGAATGACCAGCTGGAGGATGCTGTAGACAGGCTTCATAATATTATTCAGAGCGAACATTTCGCCATGAGGCGAAACCTTAGTTTTATCCATGAGATCCAGGCACAGGCAGCAAAGTTTGTGGAAGAATAATCCAAATAAAGAGCAGATGAAACTGCTATAAAATGAAATATCGATTTGCAACTTTATTCGCGAAAATACAGTTTGAAGCTGCGAATCTTTATAAAAATTATAACAATAATCACAATTTTTGAAAGGAGTATATATATGATCCATCCATCTTATTCTGAGTTAATCGAAGCAATCAATACCAACAATGAGGACGACGATGAGAGCATGGTGCTCAACAGCCGTTATTCCCTGATTCTTGCTACAAGCAAGCGTGCGCGTCAGCTGATCGGCGGTGCAAAGCCGTTGGCAGATAATGTTAAAGGCAAGAAACCTCTTTCTATCGCAATTGACGAGTTATATCACGGAAAGGTTAAGATCCTTCCAGGTAAACATGAGGAAGAGGATTTAGCAGAGATCGCAGGACATTCTGCAGAGGAGATTGCTGCTGAAGAACCTGCAGCTGCAGTTGATCCTGCTGAGTCTGAGGAGAGTGCAGAATAATATGAAATTACTGTTCATTTCCCTTGGATGTGATAAGAATCTGGTAGATTCTGAGGAAATGCTTGGAATGCTTGCTGCAGACGGACATGAGATCGTTGATGATGAGGACGAAGCAGAGGTCATTATTGTCAATACCTGCTGTTTTATCGGTGATGCCAAAGAAGAAAGTGTAAATACCATTCTTGAAATGGCAGAGAAGAAAAAGGCAGGTACCTGCAAGGTGCTGATCGTTACCGGCTGCATGGCACAGCGTTACAAGAAAGAAATTTCAGAGGAAATACCTGAAGTGGATGCTATTCTTGGTACAACCTCTTACGGCGATATCAGCAAGGCTGTAAAGGAAGCCCAGGCAGGCAGACACTTTGAAGAGTACAAGAGCATTGATTTTCTTCCGGATATTTCCGGTAAGCGTATGTTGACCACAGGTGGACATTTTGCATATCTGAAAATTGCAGAAGGCTGTGACAAGCATTGTACCTACTGTATTATCCCAAGACTCCGGGGCGGCTACAGAAGCGTGCCTATGGAGCAGCTCGTAAAAGAAGCCCGGTCTCTTGCTGAAAAAGGGGTGAAAGAGCTGATTCTGGTTGCCCAGGAGACTACTGTATATGGTAAGGACATCTATGGAAAGAAATCTCTTCATGTCCTTTTAAAGGAGCTTTGCAAAATAAAGGGAATCCGCTGGATCCGTATTTTGTATTGTTACCCGGAAGAGATTTATGATGAGCTGATTCAGACTATGAAGGAAGAGAAGAAGATCTGTCATTATCTGGATCTTCCGATCCAGCATGCAAGTGACCGTGTGCTGAAACGCATGGGCCGCCGTACCACCAAGCAGGAGCTGGTGGATATTATTGGCAGGCTGCGCCGGGAGATCCCGGATATTTTCCTTCGTACAACCCTGATCAGTGGTTTTCCTGGAGAGACACAAGAAGACCACGAAGAACTGATGGAGTTTGTGGATGAGATCGAGTTTGACCGCCTTGGTGTTTTCCCATATTCTGCTGAGGAGGATACCCCGGCAGCCACTATGGAAGATCAGATTCCGGAGGAGGTCAAGGAAGCCAGACGCGATGAGATCATGGAACTTCAGCAGGAAATTTCTCTTGAAAAGGGTGAGAGCCGCGTTGGTCAGGTGCTGACTGTTATGATCGAGGGCAAAGTATCTGGAGAGAGTGCGTACATTGGACGTACTTACGGAGATGCGCCGAAGGTCGATGGATATATTTTTGTACAGACTGGCGAACTTCTCATGACAGGAGATTTTGCGAGAGTCCGGGTTACCGGAGCTCTGGAGTATGATTTGATAGGAGAGCTGGAAGATGAATACACCGAATAAACTGACTATTGCCAGAATGATCCTGGTACCGTTTTTTGTATTATTTATTCTGACTGGCTGGGGCGGAGATGCCAACCGCTATATCTGCCTTGCTATTTTTGTAGTGGCAAGTATTACGGACTGGTTTGACGGTCATCTTGCCCGCAAGAATAATCTGGTTACCAATTTTGGTAAATTCATGGATCCTCTTGCTGACAAGCTTCTTGTTTGTTCTGCACTGATCTGCATGATCGAGCTTGACCGCCTGCCGGCATGGTTCGTGATCATTATCATTGCAAGAGAATTTATTATCAGTGGCTTCAGACTGATCGCTGCCGAGAACGGCGTTGTCATCGCTGCAAACTACTGGGGCAAATTTAAAACTGCATCCCAGATGGTCATGATCATTCTTCTGATCCTGAACTTTGGGGGAGCTTTTGAAATACTGACACAGATTTTTGTATGGGCATCACTTGCTCTGACGGTGATCTCTCTGATCACTTATATTGTGCAGAATAAGAATGTAATTTCCATGCAGGAATAAAATAGCCGCTGCCCGCGAAACGTTTTTGCGTGCAGAGAGTGAGAATATCTGAATGTAAACCAGCCAGCATCTTTGTGAGCAGAGATGTTGGCTGATTTCAAACATGCTCTGGAAAAGAGGTATATATATGATTGCAGAACTTGTAGCTGTAGGAACTGAGATTTTGCTGGGAAATATTGTAAACACCAACAGCGCATATCTTTCTGAGAAATGTGCCCAGCTGGGACTTTCTGTTTACTATGAGTCTGTTGTGGGAGATAATCGCGACCGAATGAAAGCTGTGATTGCATCTGCCCTTGACAGATCTGACGTGGTAATTCTTTCAGGAGGTCTCGGACCAACGGAGGATGATCTGACTAAGGAAGTATGTGCTGAGGTAATGGGACTTCCTCTTTCTGAAGATCCTCATTCCCGTAAGCGTATTGAGCGTTATATGAAGGAATATAAGAAGAATCATCCGGACAGACGTGTGACCTCCAATAATTATAAGCAGGCGCAGGTTCCGGAAGGCGCTATTGTGCTTGATAACCACAACGGCACAGCACCTGGTCTGATCCTTGAGAAAAATGGCAAGACTGCCATTCTTCTTCCGGGACCGCCTAACGAGCTGATCCCTATGTTTGAGGAGTCTGTTTTCTCATATCTTCGCAAGAAACAGCCGGAGATCATCTGCTCCCAGGTTGTGAAGATCTGTGGAATCGGTGAGAGCCAGGTGGCTGCCGATATCCAGGATATGATCGAGACCCAGACAAATCCAACGCTTGCTCCATATGCAAAGACAGGAGAGGTTCATCTCCGTATTACAGCCAAGGGTGAGGATGAGAAATCCTGCAAGAAGCTGATCAAACCTGTAGTAAAGGAACTTCAAAAGCGATTCGGCAAAAATGTATTTGCCCTGGATGCGGACAAAACGCTGGAAGAATCTGTTGTGGATCTGCTGAAGGAGAAAGAATTAACTCTGTCTCTTGCAGAATCCTGTACAGGTGGTGCCATTGCTGCCCGCATTGTAAATGTTCCAGGTGCTTCCCAGGTGTTTACCCATGGATTTGTTACTTACAGCAACCGTGCCAAGAGAGAATGTCTTGGAGTGAAGAAATCCACATTGAAAACAGTGGGAGCTGTTTCTGCAAAATGTGCCAAACAGATGGCAAAGGGGGGCTGCGCAGCTTCAGGAGCTGATATCTGTCTTTCTGTTACCGGCCTTGCAGGCCCGGATGGCGGAACCAGTGAGACTCCTGTTGGAACCGTGTTTATGGGTTGCTGCTGCAATGGACATACGATTACCCGGGAATATCATTTTACCGGAAACAGAACCAAGATCCGTCAGCAGGCTGTTGCCAGTGCGCTAGTACTGCTTCGCGAGTGCATGATGGGAGAAGTTGAGGAGTAAGTTTTCTTAATCGCAGAAAATGCTTTACTTCATCATCTTCATCAGGTTTACCACTTTATCAAGCTTTGCACGTTCCCGGGGGCTTTTTCCCATTTTCAAAACCTCAATGATGGTATTGATTTCATTACTGTTAAAGTTCAGACCGGCATTTCTCCCCTGGGAAGCTGCATTCATAATAAATGGCAGCAGATCAGAGGGAGATTTTCCGGCTCCTTGCCGGGCCATCTGCTGGAGCATGTCAAGCTTGTTTTTGTCGATACCTGCAAGCTTTGGATTATCCTGCCAGTTGTCATCCATATGGAATCATTCCTTTCTTATATAGTAATGCTGCCAATTGGCGACATGTCCGTTTTGAATGAAATTTTTCTGTTTTTACTGTCGTTCTTCTTCGCAATTATCTTCTGGAGATGGTTCATTCATCATCCTCAGCATTTCTGCCATGGTCATCATATTGGTGATCTGATCCAGAGTCTTTCGTATATCTCCAAAACAGTAGCGGCGCAGGTCGTTTATGACTTCAAGAGGCTGGGCAGGGGCTGCTGCAGCCTGTATCTGTATGGCTTCTGACGGCTTTGTAAAAAGAGCGACTGTATTGGAAAGTTCCCTGGCTTTTGCAAAAACGGACAGAAACTGTTGCTGCCTGGGTGGAAAATAGGGGATGAGAGCTTTTAACAGCTGTCCCTGGTCAGTTCCCACCATCTGATCCAGAGCTGTCTGGGCAATATATTCCTGATCCATAAAAATCCCTTTTCTATATCTATGTTGTTGTTATTAAAATATGACGACGGTTTGAAAACGGTGAAATCTTCTGCAAATTGTGACGCACATTCTGCAGAAAGCATTTTTCAAACACGCTCTGACATCTGTAACATATTCTATAGCAGGGGGATGTATGAATTTCCCGCAAAGTCAGGAGGGAAAGTTATGAGAAGAGAAAATGAAAAGCTTATTATAGATGGAAATGCCATATACGAGCTGGATCTGGAATGTGTGCGAAAGAAGCAAGGAAAACAGGAAGAAAATGGCAGGTGTGTGGAGCAGTCAGAAGAAAGAAGGCAGTCCGCAAACCATACCGGGGATTAAAGACAATTTGCAGGAGAGAGTTTCTACCCAGAGCGTGGTTGAAAAAGAAACAAGGAAACGTAAGAATGCTTTTAGAATATGCCTGAAAAAGGGGACAGGGGAAAATTCCCGCTGTCCCGATTTTTTTGAAAAGGACTGAGAAGACAGCCCTTTTTCATATGTGGGAAACTCAGATCAGCAGCCGCAGCCATTTCCCCATCCACCGCAGAGAAGCAGAAGGATGATAATGATCCAGCAGCAGTCACCATTTCCGTTGCCACAGCTGTTGTTGCAGCCAATACCGTTGCCGCCGCATGCGCAAAGAAGAATGATGATCCAGAGAATATTGCATCCACAGGAGCCGTTCCCAAAGGAAAGCCCACATCCATTGTCACATCCGCAGCCATTATTACAACCGCAGTTACCACATCCGCAACCGGATCTTTCCTCGCCGCAGCCACAGTTTGTAGCAGCTAAATCACTCATGCTGTTACCTCCAGAAAATGTTTACAGTTCATCATATGGAGGGGACAGGGGGTGTGTGACAAAGCAGTTGACAGAAAAGAGAAATTTGGCTATAATAAACTGAAATGTAATATTTCTGTAATCTTTGAAAAGAATTCGACATAAAATATATAAAACAAGGATTGAGTTGTTAAGAATTAAGTCTGCGAAGCAAACGCTGTTTTTTGTGAACAAAGTTCACAGAAAACCCGAGAATCTCAGCGCGAAATCATGCGAATGCATGATTTCTGTGCATCGCGAAGCGTGTTACTGGTCACGGAGTAAACAGTAACTGTTTGTGAAAAGCAGAGGTGGGAAAGCTTCGGAATTAGTCAGGTCAAAGAGAGGAAAATGCTATGATAAAAGAAGAGAGAAACAGAAAGCAAAGTCTGGCTCTGGTGCTGCTTGTGATTGCCACATTATGTACGGTTTTTCTGATGACAAGGGATGTTCAGGCTGCGAAAGCCGGATTTAAGACTATAAACGGCAAGACCTACTACATAACAGCCAGCGGAGCCAAGCAGAAAGGCTGGCTGACTCTGAAAGGCAAGAAATACTATTTTAATAAAAAAACAGGCGTACAGTTAAAAGGCTGGCAAAAAGACAGTAAGGGCAGAAACATCCGGTATTTTACCAAGGGAAAAGGTGTGATGGCCACCGGTTTTCTGAAGAGCGGAACCGTAACCCGTTATTTCAGACCTTCCAATGGTAAGCTTGTCCGCGGCTGGCTGACCTTAAAGGGTAAGAAATATTATTTTACCAGCGGAACCGGCGCTATGGTAAAGGGCTGGCAGACCACAGCTAAGAAAGAGAAACGTTATTTCAAGAGCAATGGTCAGATGCTTACCGGCTGGTTCACGGATTCTAAGGGATATACCCGCTATTTTAATACCAGCACAGGTATTATGTATACCGGACTTAAGACTGTAGATGGAGATATCTATTATTTTTCCAAGACCAGCGGAGTCCGTTATCAGAAAGGCTTTGGCAAGGTTGGAAGCAAGCGGTATTATTTCAGTACCACAGACGGCAAAGCGCAGACCGGCTGGCTGAGTCTGGATGGAAACAGCTACTACTTTGGAACAACAGGCGTGATGTACGTAAACACTACAGCTTCCATTGGAGGAAAGACATACGCGTTTGATTCCAATGGTGTTGCTTCCGAGAAACAGGATTCAGGAAAGGATGACAATGACAGCAGTATTACCTTTACCTGGTATGATGAGAAACGTGGCCGCAATTTTACTATTATGAAGGAGCTTAAGAGTCATCCGGGAGTTGCAGATGGAACCAAGTCTGATCTTGATATTCTGGCAGCTGTCTGCGAGGCTGAGGCAGGAGACCAGGGAATTGCAGGTATGAAGGCAGTTGCTCTCTGCCTTTTGAACAGAACTCTGGACAAGGAGTTTCCGTCCAGTGTCCGTTATGTGCTTTACCAGGGAACTACCTTCCCCCAGTATTCAGTCGTGACAAACAACCAGCTGCTGAAACGTCTGAATGGTCAGTTTATTGACCGTGCAAGCGCTTATGAAGCTGCCCAGCAGGCACTTGACAGTTTTAATGCTTATGTGCTGAATGGTACACCGCGTACAGTAAGCGGAATCAAGGCCAAAGATTTTAATTATAAGTATTTTATGATGACTTCTGCATTCTGGAAACAGCCATTGAATTTTAAAAAGGTTGTATATGAGACATACAAGGATCATACATTTTTTGTGGACTGGGTATAAAGGTAGCTATACAGATGTAGAAACAGTATAAATGATAATAGCAAACTTTACCGCGGTGAGTTGCTAAAATACAAAGCTAAAATCCTTGACAAAAACAGACAGCCTTTGTATACTTGCAAGTATTAAATGAGAAAGGCTTTGAAGGGAACAAGTAGCTTTGGAAAGAGCACACAGAGAGCTGCCGGATGGTGAGAGGCGCGTGCAGAGATCCATTGTGAATACATCCCGGAGCTTTGCACCGAACGGTTTTGAAGTGGCAGAGACAGCAGCGGACAGGCGCTTGTGATTGATTGCAGAAATCCAGTAGGCTGTGACGGAGTGGCATACGTTATCATGCCGGGGTGATAATTCTGAAGAGTATTCGAAGATATTTATTTTTGGACAGTATTGTCTGTGTGGATAATCGTCTGGAAGAATTTTTCAGTATGGTCACTTATCGAGGCAGAAAGTGCGAGCTTTCTGTAAATTTAGGTGGTAACGCGGGACCCGGTTCTCGTCCTAAAGGGACATGAGAACCGGGCTTTTTATATTTGCAGCGGCTTTTTCGTAAAGAGAGAATAAGCAGCTCACATTTCTATTTTACAGGAGGAAAATAAAATGACAGTTTGGGAAGAACTGAAAGCCAGAGGCCTGATCGCCCAGGTAACAGACGAAGATGAAATCAAAGAAATGGTAAATAACGGAAAGGCAACTTTCTATATTGGATTTGACCCAACCGCAGACAGCCTTCATGTAGGACATTTCATGGCACTTTGCCTGATGAAACGTCTGCAGATGGCAGGAAACAGACCAATCGCCCTTCTTGGCGGCGGAACCGGTATGATTGGTGACCCATCTGGAAGAACCGACATGCGCCAGATGCTGACGAAAGAGACCATTCAGCATAACATTGACTGTTTCAAGAAACAGATGGAGCGTTTCATCGACTTTTCTGATGGAAAGGCACTTATGGTAAACAATGCAGAATGGCTGATGAACCTGAATTATGTGGAGCTTTTACGTGAGGTTGGAGCTCACTTTTCTGTTAACCGTATGCTTACAGCAGAGTGCTACAAACAGCGTATGGAAAGAGGCTTAAGCTTCCTGGAATTTAACTACATGATCATGCAGAGCTATGACTTCTATATGCTGTATCAGAAATACGGCTGCAATATGCAGTTCGGTGGCGATGACCAGTGGAGCAACATGCTTGGCGGTACTGAGCTGATTCGCCGTAAGCTTGGAAAAGACGCATATGCTATGACAATCACCCTTCTTCTTAACTCAGAAGGTAAGAAAATGGGTAAAACACAGTCTGGTGCTGTCTGGCTGGATCCAAATAAGACATCTCCATTCGATTTCTACCAGTACTGGAGAAATGTGGACGACGCAGATGTTATCAAATGCATGAAGCTTCTTACCTTCCTTCCGCTGGAAGAAATCCAGGAGATGGAGAAATGGGAAGGCAGCCAGCTGAACAAGGCAAAAGAGATCCTTGCATTCCAGCTTACCGAGCTTGTTCATGGAACAGAAGAAGCGAAGAAGGCAGAGGCTGGTGCCAAGGCACTTTTTGCAGGCGGAGCTGATACAGAGCATATGCCGACCACTGAGCTTGCAGCAGAGGATTTTGACGAAGAAGGCAATATCGACCTGATCAGCCTTCTTGTAAAATCCGCTCTTGTAACAACCCGTTCCGAGGGAAGAAGAGCCATCGAGCAGGGCGGCGTTTCCGTTGACGGTGAGAAAGTGACGGACATCAGACATGTACTTTCCAAAGACGCTCTCACAGGTGACGGTATTGTCCTTAAGAGAGGAAAGAAGAAATTTAATAAAGTATTTGTAAAATAAGATCATAAAAGGGGACCAGATACGCTCTAAATCTGATCGTTGATGCGAAAACAGATTTTTGTACTGGTCCCCGACTTATGCAAAAAATATTTTGACCGTGATAAAGATATATGCTATCATATAAACCATGCAAGCATTCCAATAAGAGGAATGCACGTTATTGTTCACAGTAACGAAAGTACTTCTTTATTGCGTAGGAGGAGAATTGAAATGAAGAAATACGGAGTAAACGAACTTCGAAAAATGTTTCTGGATTTCATGGAGAGCAAGGGACATCTTGTTCTGAAAAGCTTTCCATTGGTTCCACAGGGCGATAAAAGTGTCCTGCTGATCAATGCAGGAATGACACCACTGAAACCATATTTCACAGGAGCAGAGAAACCACCCCGTACAAGGGTCAGCACATGCCAGAAATGTATCCGTACAGGTGATATTGAGAATGTAGGTAAGACTGCACGTCACGGTACATTCTTTGAAATGCTTGGTAATTTCTCTTTTGGAGATTACTTTAAAAGAGAGGCCATTCACTGGTCATGGGAGTTCCTGACTGAGGTGGTAGGTCTGGATGCCAGCCGTCTTTATCCGTCTGTTTATCTGGAGGATGATGAGGCTTTCGATATCTGGAATAAAGAGATTGGAATTCCGGCAGAGCGTATTTTCAAATTTGGCAAAGAGGATAACTTCTGGGAGCACGGCGCAGGTCCCTGCGGTCCATGTTCCGAGATCTACTATGACCGTGGAGAAAGATATGGCTGCGGCAAGCCGGGATGTACAGTAGGCTGTGACTGCGACCGTTATATGGAAGTATGGAACAACGTATTTACCCAGTTTGAGAATGACGGAAACGGCAATTATACAACTCTGAAACAGAAGAATATTGATACCGGTATGGGTCTTGAGCGTCTGGCTGTTGTTGTCCAGGACGTAGATTCCATTTTTGATGTAGATACCATCTGTTCCCTTCGTAACCTGGTAAGTAGGATTTCCGGCAAACCGTATGGGGTACATCATGAGGACGACGTTTCCATTCGTCTGATTACAGACCATATCCGTTCTGCAACATTCATGATCTCCGATGGTATCATGCCTACCAATGAAGGACGTGGATATGTACTTCGCCGTCTGATCCGCCGTGCTGCAAGACACGGAAGACTTCTGGGAATTGAGGGAAACTTCCTTGCTACTTTAAGTGCAGAAGTAATTGACGGTTCCAAGGATGGATATCCGGAACTGGAAGAAAAGAAAGAGTTTATCTTCAACGTTCTCACCAACGAGGAGAACCAGTTCGGTAAGACAATCGACCAGGGACTTCGTATCCTGGCTGATATGGAAGAGGCTATGAATGCAGCAGGAGAGAAGACACTTTCCGGTGAAAACGCATTTAAATTATATGATACTTACGGATTCCCTCTTGATCTGACCAAGGAGATCCTTGAGGAGAAGGGCTACGAGATCGACGAGGAAGGTTTCAAGGCTGCTATGGATGAGCAGAGAGAGAAAGCACGTTCCTCCCGTGAGGTAACCAACTATATGGGAGCTGACGCTACTGTATATGACCAGATTGATACTTCTGTTACCACAGAGTTTGTTGGATATGATCACCTTTCCTTTGAATCTCCGGTTACTGTTCTTACCACAGAAGCTGAGATCGTAGATTCCCTGATGGAAGGACAGAAGGGTACTGTTTTCGTAGAGAAAACACCTTTCTATGCAACTATGGGTGGTCAGGTTGGAGATACCGGTGTGATCGAGACTGCAAATGGCAAATTCATCGTAGAAGATACCATCAAGCTTCGCGGCGGCAAATTCGGTCATGTAGGATATATGGAATCTGGCATGATTTCCAAGGGAGAGACCGTTTCTCTGAAAGTAAATGTTGCTGCAAGAAAAGATATTGAGAAGAACCACAGTGCGACACATCTTCTTCAGAAAGCTCTGAAAGAAGTTCTTGGTTCTCATGTAGAGCAGAAGGGTTCTCTTGTAACTGCTGACAGACTTCGTTTCGACTTTGCCCACTTCACAGCTATGACTGCTGAGGAAATCGGTGAAGTTGAAAAAATTGTAAATGAGCAGATTCAGGCAGCACTTGATGTTCACACCGATATCATGGATGTAGAGGAAGCTAAGAAATCTGGTGCTATGGCACTGTTCGGTGAGAAATATTCCCAGAAGGTACGTGTGGTATCTATGGGTGATTTTTCCAGAGAGCTCTGTGGTGGTACCCATGTTGCAAATACAAGCTCCATCATGCTGTTTAAGATTGTTTCTGAGTCCGGTATCGCAGCAGGTGTCCGCCGTATTGAGGCACTGACCGGAAACGGGGTTCTAGAATACTATAAGAAGCAGGAAGCACTTCTTCACGAGGCTGCCAAGGCTTTGAAAACAACCCCTTCCGAGATGATTGAGAAAATCACACATCTTCAGGGTGAGGTGAAGGCTCTTGCAAGTGAGAATGAATCTCTGAAGAGCAAACTGGCTCAGGGTGCTCTGGGAGATGTTATGAATCAGGTTGTAGAAGTAAAAGGTGTGAAACTCCTTGCTGCCAAGGTAGAGGGCGTTGACATGAACGGACTTCGTGATCTTGGTGACCAGCTGAAAGAGAAGCTTGGCGAGGGCGTCGTTGTCCTTGCTGCAGTAAATGAGGGCAAGGTGAACCTTCTTGCAATGGCTACTGATTCTGCACAGAAAGCAGGAGCACATGCAGGAAACCTGATCAAAGCTGTTGCTGCAATCGTTGGCGGCGGCGGTGGCGGACGTCCGAATATGGCTCAGGCTGGTGGAAAGAATCCGGAGAAGGCAGGCGAGGCAATCGAAGCAGCAGCCGGAATCCTGGAAGGACAGATTCACTAAAAAACACTCAAAATTTTGTCAAAAATTTTTGTAAAATTAAACCAAAAGTTGTTGACGAATCCCGAGTGCATGATATATAATAATGTTCGTGCAAGAAAAATACCCAGACAGTTGTATTTTAGCACAATCTACAACTGGAGGGAGGTTAGGTGTGAGTCTATGTCAAACGTTATCGTAAAAGAAAACGAGACTTTAGATAGCGCTCTTCGCAGATTCAAGAGAAGCTGTGCAAAAGCAGGTATCCAGCAGGAAATCCGCAAAAGAGAGCATTACGAGAAACCAAGCGTTCGTCGTAAGAAAAAATCTGAAGCCGCAAGAAAACGTAAATATAATTAATTGTGCGCAAAAATCCCTGGCTGCATTCAGTCAGGGATTTTTAAATCCCGCAATATCTTCAAATTTGGCTCATTGTCTTCAGGGAAGAACTGATTTTTATATATGGTGATATCGCTGGCTGACCACATGTCCGTTTTGTTGCTGACCGGTGTATGAAGGAGAAAATATAAACTTATGATGATTTTGAAAAAAATAGCCAAGCTTCTGTTTAACCGGGTATTTTATGTAATATTTGCCATGGCGGTGCAGCTTGGCTGGCTGTTGACTATATTTCTGCGTCTTGCAGGATATTCCAGATATATGTCTTTTATTCTGGATGTTATCAGTATTCTGGTTGTTCTGAAAATTGTGAATCGAAAGATAAATCCCTCGTATAAACTGGCATGGACGATGTTGATCCTGTGCCTGCCAATTTTTGGCCTTGTTTTGTATCTTGTATTTGGACGTTCCAGAATTGCTGCTTATATGCAGGATCGATTTAATGAGATGCTGATGAAGTCCGGTAATCTTTTACAGACAGATCCTGAAATACATGATCTTCTGGAGGCAGAAGATATATCTGCATGCAACCAGTCGGATTATATATATCATAATGCAGGTTATCCTATTCACGGAAATACTACCGCAGAATATTTCCAGGTTGGAGATGACATGTTCCCGGTTCTTGTAAGGGAACTGGAGCAAGCACAGCATTATATTTTTATTGAGTATTTTATAATCCATGATGGAGTAATGTGGAGAACCATACTGGATATACTGGAGAGGAAGGTTCAGGAAGGTGTGGATGTCCGTCTGATTTATGATGACATGGGATGTCTTACCACGCTCCCTCATAAATATTATGAAACCATGAGATCCAAAGGAATCAAGTGTCAGGTCTTTAATCCTTTCCGTCCGATCTTGAATATTATCCAGAATAACCGTGATCATCGGAAATTCTGTATTATTGATGGATATGTGGGATTTACCGGTGGTGTAAATCTGGCAGATGAGTATATCAACCAGAAGGAGCGCTTTGGACACTGGAAGGACACTGCGGTTATGCTGAAGGGGGAAGCTGTCTGGAACATGACTGCCATGTTCCTTCATATGTGGAATGTGATTACCAATAACCGTGAGGATCATTCACTTGAGAAATATCTGCCTCATGTATGGCATCCGGAGGCATTTGAAGGGGATGGATATATTCAGCCGTTTTGTGATTCTCCGCTGGATAACGAGACTGTTGGAGAGAATGTTTATCTGAATATTATCAATCGTGCAAAAAGGTATGTGTATATCTGTACACCCTATCTTGTTATTGACAATGAGATGATGACTGCTCTTTGTCTCGCAGCAAAAAGTGGTGTGGATGTCCGTCTGATGACACCTGGGATTCCAGACAAAAAATTGGTATTTCTTCTTACCCAGTCTTACTACGAGCAGCTTCTGGAAGCAGGAGTGAAAATCTATGAATATCAGCCGGGATTTTTACATGCCAAGTCCTTTGTATGTGATGACGAGATCGCTGTTGTGGGAACCATCAATCTGGACTACCGGAGCTTGTATCTTCACTTTGAGGATGGTGTATGGATCTATCGGAATCAGGTGATTTATGATATTAAAAAGGATTTCACAGATACCCTGGAATATTGTAATCCGGTATCTTTGGAATTCTGTCGTGGAAGAAATATTGCAGTGCGGGCGATGCAGAGTATTCTAAGGTTATTTGCACCGATGCTGTAGAGCGTGTTCAAAAAGGGGGTTCTGCAAATTGAGGCGTATAGATTGCGGAAATGATTTTTCAAACACGCTCTAAACCTTATGCAGAATGAGTATATAGATGATGCCCCTTACCTGCGGCATTGCCATATATAAATCAGGAGGTCAGATATGAGAAAAGAGATAAAGAAACAGCTTCAGACGATTATGGATCAGGCAGTAAAGGATAATCAGATTGCCGGTATGAATATGATGGTAATAAAGGACGGCCAGGAGGAAGCCTATCTTCAGTGTGGCTATGCGGATAAAGCAAATGGGAAAATGATTGAACGGGATACCATATTCCGTCTTTTTTCCATGACGAAACCGATTACAGCGGCAGCGGCCATGATTTTATTTGAAAGAGGAGTAATTGATCTGGCAGATCCGGTTTCCAGATATATTCCGGGATTTGCAGACCAGATGGTGTCTGTACCTGGCGGACTGGCACCAGTATGGCATAATGTAACGGTTTATCATTTGTTGTCTATGACCAGTGGTTTGACTTATGGCGGAAACAGCAGTGCCGCAGAGTTTGCCGTTGGAAATGTGATGGAAGAAATACATGCACGTCTGAATACAGAGCATCCCATGACAACACTGGAATTTGCAGATAAGATCGGCAGATGTCCTTTGGAGTTTCAGCCCGGAGAGCGCTGGAAGTATGGGGTATCCGCAGATATTCTGGCAGCAGTGGTGGAGAAGGCTTCCGGCATGAAATACGGTGAATTTCTTAAGAAAGAGCTTTTTGTGCCTTTGGGAATGAAAGATACAGATTTCTATGTTCCAGGTGAGAAGCTGGACAGACTGGCCATGACTTATGAGCAGACTGCCGGTGAAATGAAAGAATTCCGTGACAACAGTCTGGGAATCCGTCTTTCCATGGACGTACCGCCTGTTTATGAAGCCGGAGGGGCAGGGCTTGTTTCCACCATTGAGGATTATTCCAGATTTGCGGCTATGCTGATAAACAAAGGCAGCTTCCAGGGCAGACAGATCCTTAAGCCTGCTTCTGTGGAATATATGACCACCCACAAGCTTATAGCATGTCAGCAGGAGTGGTTTGAAAAATGGTGGGAGATGAAAGGATATTCTTATGGAAATCTGATGCGTGTGATGACGGATCCGTGGAAGGCACCCTTTGCATGCTGTGAGGGTGAATATGGCTGGGATGGCTGGCTTGGCTGCTATTTCGCCAATTTTCCCAAGGAGAATATGACGATTCTTATGATGATGCAGAAGAAAGATGCAGGGACATTTGATCTTACAAGGAAGCTGAGAAATGTGCTGCTTCTTGGAATGTAATATAAAGAGGAATTTGAGTTATGCCTAGAATTTATGCAGACAATGCAGCAACCACAAAAATAAGTCAGACAGCAATGAAGGCTATGATTTCTGCAATGGAGAATAGTTACGGAAATCCGTCCAGTATTCATCAGATTGGGATGGCAGCAAATGATGCCTTACAGACGGCGAGAGAGCAGATCGCACGTTGCCTTGGCTGTATGCCGAAAGAGATTTTTTTTACATCAGGTGGGACAGAATCAGATAATCAGGCAATTGTGTCAGCGGCTATGCTTGGGGCGAAACAGAATAAGAGGCATATTATTTCTACTGCGTTTGAGCATCATGCGGTGCTTCATACTCTGAGAAGGCTGAAGGAGCAGGGATTTGAGATTCAGCTTCTGGATGTGGGTGCAGAGGGGAATATTACAGCTGCTCAGGTGGAAGAAGCAATTCGGCTGGATACCTGTCTGGTTACGGTTATGTTTGCTAATAATGAAATTGGCTCTGTTCTTCCTATAGCGGAAATTGGAGAAGTCTGTCGTGCTCACGGGGTGCTTTTTCACACAGATGCAGTGCAGGCAGCAGGACATATCCCGGTAAATGTGAAGAAACAGAATATTGATATGTTATCTCTTTCCGCACATAAATTTCATGGTCCAAGAGGAATCGGTGCATTGTATGTGAAACGGGGGATTGAACTGACTTCTCTTATGGAGGGCGGCGGCCAGGAGCGTGGAAAACGGCCAGGCACAGAGAATTTACCGGCAATTATGGGAATGGCAGCTGCTCTGAAAGAAGAGTGCACTTTGATGGAACAAAATGAAGCCAAGGTTATCGCCATGCGAGATCGTTTGATTCAGGGGCTTTCGCAGATTCCTTATAGTATACTGAATGGTTCCAGGGAGAAACGCTTGCCTGGTAATGTGAATTTCTGCTTTGAAGGTGTATCCGGTGAAAGCCTGCTGCTTCTTCTGGATAGCAGGGGAATCTGTGCTTCTTCCGGTTCTGCCTGCGCATCAGGTGCCCTGGATCCAAGCCATGTACTTCTTTCTCTTGGTCTCGCTCCTGAAATCGCCCAGGGTTCACTCAGAATCAGCCTTGACATTTCCAATACTGAGGAAGAAATCGATTATATGCTGGAAGTGATTCCCCAGGTGGTGGAACAACTCCGCGGAATGTCAGATGATTGGCGGAAAAAGCATTGCGAGGATTAAAAGAATCGTGTATGATACAAGATATGATTATTAGAATAGATTGCTATTTAGTTGATTAAAAGTTCTTCAATGCGGACGCATTTGGACAATGTGTATTACTCACTCGCCGGCGCAACGCTACAGCGAACTAATCGCTAACTGCGACTAATGCGTTCGGGAGAGCCCTCACGCATAAGTCTCCGTAAGCGCTGGATTTCGCTTACGCTAAGAGCGCGCCTGAAATGGCTCGCTGGAGTAATACACATTGCCCAAATGCTGTGTGTCGGCTGGGACTTAAACACATTAAATAGTAATAGTTTTCAGTTTTTATGAGGTATAAATATGGAATCAGACAATATGAAAAAAGCATTGATCGCCATGAGTGGCGGCGTAGATTCTTCAGTGGCCGCTTACCTGATGAAGGAGCATGGATATGACTGCATCGGTGTCACCATGAAGCTTTTCCAGAATGAAGATGCCGGTGTGAGCCGCAAAAAAAGCTGCTGTTCTCTGGATGATGTGGAGGATGCAAGGAGCGTAGCGCATAATCTTGGAATCCCGTATTACGTGTTTAATTTCACCGCAGATTTTAAAAAACAAGTTATGGACCGCTTCGTAGCAGCCTATGAAAACGGTGCGACTCCCAATCCCTGCATTGACTGCAACCGCTATCTGAAATTCAACAGCCTTTACCACCGCGCAGAAGAATTAGGCTGTCACTATGTAGTAACCGGACACTATGCCAGAATTGAACAGCGGGAAGATGGAAGGTATCTTCTGAAAAAAGCGGCTGACCCTGCAAAAGACCAGAGCTATGTCCTTTATTCCCTTACCCAGGAGCAGCTGGCACACACCATGTTTCCACTTGGAGACATGAATAAACATCAGACCCGCATGATCGCAGACCAGCAGAATTTCTATAACGCAGATAAGCCGGATAGCCAGGATATCTGTTTTGTCCCAGATGGGGATTATGCTGGATTTATCCGCCGGTTTACAGGAAAAGACTATCCGGCAGGTGATTTTACAGATAAAGACGGAAATGTACTTGGGCATCATAAAGGAATTATTGGCTACACGGTAGGTCAGCGAAAGGGGCTTGGTATTGCAGCCGGGAAGCCGGTTTATGTTACCAAAATCTGTCCGGCAGAGAACCGCGTGATTCTGGGAGATAATGAAGATTTGTTCCATCGCGAACTGGATGTGGAAGACTTTAATTTCATCTCCTTTGATACCCCGCCGGCAGAATTCCGCGCCAAAGCCAAGGTTCGTTACCGCCAGAAGGAGCAGTGGGCAACTGTAAAAGTTACTGGAGAACATAGTGTACACATCATTTTTGATGAGCCCCAGAGAGCTATCACCAAAGGGCAGGCAGCTGTGCTTTATGATGGAGACGTAGTCATTGGCGGCGGTGTGATCACGGGCTGATAAAATCCGAAATTGCATGATATCTGTTGAAAATATATTGATGTAAAACAACCGGAAGAAATATAGCTAGGTCTATATTAAATTCTGGTTGTTTTTTTGTTTATGCAGTCAGTTTACAAAAAATTAAGAATATATCTTTGTTTTATAGATGACTAACCCTATGGGAAAATGTTACAATAACCCATATTAGGCATCAAAGTGGAGCGTATAGATGATAGAATGCCTTTTCAAACACGCTCCAGTCAACTACAGTGAAATATTCAGAAATGGAGGTATATGTGGAAAAAAGAAAATTAATCAGAGAACTTCAGTCCCATCAGTCCGTCTTAAAGGAAAAAGCCAGGGAGAAAGCCAGAGAATCCATCAGCGCAGTGATTCCCATTGTACTGATCGTTTTTATACTTGGTTTTACCGTGGCTGCGTTATCCCCAGGCATCCTGGTGGAATTCCTGGTAGGATCTGTGCTTGTGATCCTGGGAATGATCTTTTTTTCCATGGGAGCAGAATTATCCATGACGCCCATGGGAGAACATGTGGGAGGCAGTATGCTTCGCACGAAAAAGTTAGGCTTTATTATAATTATCGGTTTTATTCTGGGCTTTATTATCACAATATCTGAACCAGATCTGCAGGTTCTTGCAGAACAGGTTTCTTCTGTGCCCAATCTGGTGCTGATCTTATCTGTGGCACTTGGTGTTGGTGCGTTTCTTGTTGTGGCCTTATTGCGTATCCTTTTTGGAATTGCGCTGCCGCCATTGTTATTCAGTTTCTATATTTTAGTATTTGTATTAGCCATGTTTGTTCCTGAGAATTTTCTGGCAGTGGCATTTGATTCCGGTGGAGTGACCACTGGACCTATGACGGTACCCTTTATTATGGCATTGGGTGTTGGTATTGCATCCATCCGTAATGATAAACATGCTGGAGATGATAGTTTCGGACTTGTGGCCCTGTGCTCCATTGGACCTATTTTGGCAGTCCTGATTCTGGGACTTTTGTACCACACGGAAGGCAATGCTGCGCTGGAAGTGGTTTCTGAAGTGGAAAACTCGATAGAACTGGGAAAATTATTTGCAGTCGCACTGCCAAAATATTTTAAAGAGATCGCTGTATCCCTTTTCCCAATTATTGCTTTCTTCGGAATTTTCCAGATTGTTTCGCTGAAATTGAATAAAACTGTGCTGATCAAAATCTGTATCGGCTTATTTTATACATATATAGGACTTGTTCTGTTTCTTACCGGGGCAAATGTAGGCTTTATCCCAGCTGGAAATTACCTGGGGATGGTATTGGGAAATCTGCCTTATAACTGGATTCTTGTGCCTCTTGGAATGGTGATCGGTTACTTTATTGTAAAAGCCGAGCCTGCGGTATATGTGCTGATGAAGCAGGTTGAGGAGCTGACTGACGGAGCGATTTCGGGGAAATCTATTCAGATCGGTTTGTCTGTGGGTGTGGCAGTCTCTGTTGGGATTTCCATGCTTCGGGTGCTGACCGGAATCTCCATTTTCTATTTCCTGGTGCCAGGCTATGCCATTGCTTTAATTCTCAGCCTGTTTGTGCCGAAAATTTTTACTGCCATTGCATTTGACTCCGGTGGTGTTGCCTCTGGACCTATGACCGCAACCTTTCTCCTTCCTCTGGCACAGGGCGCCTGTGAAGCTGTGGGAGGAAATATTGTGACAGATGCCTTTGGAGTAGTGGCGATGGTTGCCATGACGCCTCTTATTACTCTTCAGGTGCTGGGCTTGGTTTACCAGGTAAAAGGCGGCGAGCTTGGAGGCAAGGGGAAGAATTTGCCTGCGGACAAAATACCAGTGGAAGCTATACCAGTGGCGGAACTGTTTGAAGAACTGGAAGACACAGAAATTATAGAGTTATAGAAAATTAAGAAAATAGGGATTGAGTGTTGACTCAAACACATTATAAATGAACAACTATAGTTAGGAACACCTAATAAATGCCATTTTTGTGTGGCACAAAGTGGAAGTACAGATTATAGGAATGATGATTGAGTACACTCAGGAGAGATTATGAACAGCAACGAACTTTATAAAGAAAGGAATCATCTATGAGCGAATTATACATGATGGTTACCATCACCAACCGAAAATACATGTCGAAATTTGCAGCACTTTACCGGGAAAATCAGATAGAAGTAGGAACGGTTTCTCTTGGTATGGGAACTGCCTCAAGCTCCATCCTTGACTATATGGGATTAGAAGATGATGAGAAAAGCATCTGTTTTCACTTTGTGACAGCAGCTACCTGGAAAAAGGTGAAAAAGGGCTTGCAGAACCAGCTGCGGATCGACGTGCCCGGAACTGGGATCGTGTTTACCATTCCCATGAGCAGCATTGGCGGCAAACGGGAATTGGGATTTCTCATTCAGGGACAGGAGTTTGTAAGAGAGGAGGAAGGTACATTGAAAGAGACAAAGCATGAACTGATCGTGGCAATTGCCAATTACGGATATAACACCCAGGTGATGAAAGCAGCAGAGGAGGGTGGCGCAACCGGCGGTACCGTTCTGCATGGAAAAGGGGTAGGAATGAAGCGTGCCGAACAGTTTCTTGGCGTTTCCCTGGTTTCCGAAAAAGAGGTGATCTTCATTGTGGCAAAATCAGAGCAGAAAAATGCCATTATGAGTGCTATCATGGAAAAAGCCGGGATTACCTCCAAGGCCGGAACCATCGTATTTTCCCTCCCCGTAACCAGCACAGCCGGGCTGCGGATTCTGGAAGATGAGGAAGAAAATTCATAAACTCCATATAAACTCCATATAGACGTGGTATACTGCGAATAATGTGTCAAGGTCCGCAATGGTAAATCAGATTTTTTTTGCACGCCCCAAGTATTATGAAATCTATTGCGCAACTGTTTATAGGAAAATAAAAGAAATAGGCTTGGGGAAATTTGCCAGATATGGGGAGAGAAAATGAGTTATATTTTTGTGGTGGAAGATGAATTTGATATACAGGAATTGTTGAAAAATTATCTGGAAGAGGCAGGATATCAGGTGTTTTGCGCCTCTGATGGGGTGGAAGCTATTAATCTGTACGAGGAGGAAAAAGAGAAAATTGATTTGGTTCTTCTGGACGTGATGTTGCCTAAAATCAATGGCTTTGGGGTGTTGGAGTTGATTCGGAAATCTTCGTTGGTGCCGGTGATCATGCTCACCGCCCTGGATGATGAGTCCTATCAGATAAAAGGGTACGATCTTCAGGTGGATGAGTATGTGACAAAACCTTTTTCAACGCAGGTACTATTGCGGAAAATAGGGGCAGTGCTGCGACGCAGTGGGAAACATTTATCAGATGAGAAGAACCCTGAGATATTACAGTATGGAGATTTAAAGCTGGATTCTTCCGGTTACCAGGTGTGGGAGGAAGAGCGAAAAGTGGAGCTTACCCAGAAAGAGTTTGAACTTTTGCGAGAGTTCCTTTTGAACAAAGGGCGTGTACTAACCAGGAATCAGCTTTTGGATGCTGTGTGGGGTGCTGATTATTTTGGAGAAGACCGGATTGTGGATACACACATTAAGAATCTTCGGAAAAAGCTGGCAGGGGATTACATTGATACCATCAGAGGAGTAGGATATCGCATTGATAAAATACATAAAAAGCAGAATTAGTGTAAAAATATTTCTTTTAACCATGGTGATCCTTATGGCTGTATCCGGGGTTTCCTATGGCTTCGTGACCGCTTTTATGCCGCGCAGCTATTCCGATTCCCTGAACCGGACGCTGGCAGCAAGGGCGAAGCAGCTGGCAGAATCTTTGTCCGGATATACTTTGGAAAATGCATTATCTGTTATGGAAGAATTCAGCAGTGCGAATCAGTCTAGAGTGGTTCTTCTTGATGAAAATGGTGGAATTGTCAGGGAGTGGAATGGACTTGGGGATGCGCTGATGATAACTTCAGAGATAGAAGGAAGCAGTGAAGGGGTGTCAGAAGAATTTGCCAGTACAGTAGAAACTATGGAAGCAGATAATATCCAGACAGAAGAAGGTGTTTCCATGGTGGAGCAGATGGAACAGCAGGCTATGGGACGTTATGAGGTTGCTTTTAAAGGAACAGATCATAAGTATACCCTTTTTGTGTTTGGCTCTACCCAGCTTGTGAATCAGGCAGTGGAAGCATTGGGGCAGATCCTTCCGTGGATGCTGCTTACTGTTTTTGCGGTATCTTTGCTGATCGCTCTTTTTTATTCCAGATATTTGTCAAAGCCAGTGCAGAAGTTGGGCGCGGCTTCTGACAAAATGGCGAATCTGGATTTCTCGGTGCGCACTGATATGAAGCGTATAGATGAAATTGGGGTTTTATCCAGAAGCCTTGACACAATGGCGGAAAGCCTGGATCAGGCTTTGTCCAGCCTTTGGGAAGCCAATGCCAAACTGAAAGATGAGATGGAACAGGAGCGGAAACTGGAACAGCAACGTATGGAATTTTTTGCAGCAGCGTCCCATGAGCTGAAAACGCCTGTGACCATACTAAAAGGGCAGATTGAAGGCATGGAACAGAATGTGGGAGTCTACAAGGATCGGGACAAATATCTTGCCCGGGCAAGAGAAGTGACGGTTACTTTGCAGAATATGGTTCAGGAAATCCTGGTGATTTCCAGAATGGAATCCTGCGGTTTCTCATTAAAGAAAAAAGAGATGGATATGGCAGAGCTGGTGAGGCTTCAGCTGGCAGACCTGAACGAGCTTTTTGAGCAGAAAAATATGGAACTGGAAATCTTTTTGCCAGAGAAGTGTCCCTGCATGGCAGATTCTGGACTGATGGCGATTGCAGTCCGGAATATTCTGGTAAATGCAGTACGGTATTCACCTGCTGGTGAGAGAATAAGTGTGAAATTATCCACGGATTATAATGTGGATTCTTCCACATCTAACTCTTTTCTACTAAAAGAAGTTTCAGGGTGCCAAAATTCAAGAGAATTGAAAAGTATGAAAAATACAGCGAAGATACTTCTGGAAGTGGAAAACACAGGTGTGCACATAAGCCAACAGGATCTTCCCCGTTTGTTTGACGCCTTTTACCGCGTAGATTTCTCCCGTAACCGCGAAAACGGCGGCAGCGGTCTGGGACTTTATATTGTACGGGAGATTCTGGAACAGCATGGGGCAGAGTATGAGATGAGAAATACAGAGGCAGGTGTGTGTTTCCAAATGGAATTGTTGCCAGTGATCGTATCCCTCCAATGATTCTCCATATTCGCATGTTTCAGACACGCTCTAAGTTGAAACTTCATAGAAATCACAAATTACTTACATATGGAATACAAGAAAATGCTCTATTCTTTTTAATGTAATCAAAAAGAAGAAAGGAGCATTTTTTATGAAAACAATGCAGAAAAACAAAGGGTTGAAAAAAAGAGGAAAAGGGCTGGCACTGGGAATCTGTGCAGCAATTCTGGGTACTGTTGGTGTGGCATGGATACCGCAGACAGTGGCATGGGCGTATGCAGAGAGTTATATGGATGCAGATGGAAAGATGGTAACCAAGGTTTTTCAAAATGGGGACACAGATACTGTGACAGATGAGACCGACGAAGTGACAGCGGCTGAAGCAGAAAATGCTGGAAAATCCGCTACAGAATCAGCAACAGAGGATTTTTTCGTGACAGTTGTGCAGGATGGACAGAATACGGATGATAAGACGGATATAGAGATAGCGCAGGATTCAGCTGCAGATCAGGTTGGGTATATGGCAGACGGGAATAGTTATATTTATAAGGCATTAGGGCTGGAATATGATGAAGAGCAGAAAGCCTGGATGTGGAAAGAAAAACCAGTTTATGCAATCTGGTTTGGAGATGCGGGAATGATCATTTACGGAGATGTAAAGCCGGAAGGTGAGAATTGTCTGCATATTACATGGGAAAGCGGAGATGGAACTGCTACATTTAAGGTGCAGGAAATGACGAAAAACGAGTTGAAGAAGGCGTATTTAGCAGATTAAATGGGAGCATCCCAAAGTTTGTGTAAACCTCCAAACTGATGTAAGATAAAATTACTCAGTTTGGAGGTTATTTTTATGG